>PWXL01000051.1 GCA_003561145.1 Candidatus Atribacteria bacterium | reverse complement strand
TGGTGAACTTCGTTGGGTGGAATATATACCACGTCGCCGAAGGAAACATCATGCATGCGTTCACCCAACCTTACTTTTCCTTTTCCCCGGAGGATTATAACCCCGTGGTCATGGGTATGCTGGTCGTAAATCGTTTGACCGCCGGGTTCTACCTCGTAATAGCGGACAGCAAAATAGGGAGCACCTTCCTGCCGCCCCACGAGCCACCGGACACTCACGCCCCGCGGTCCTCCTGGGTCACTGGAATCCGGGTAGGTCTTTTTTTCCACTCCTTCCCAGTTCCACCCTTGCTCGCCGCCGCGAAACCTGTGAATAATACCCATGTTCTTCCTCCCTCGTTTCAGGTACGGTTGAGCATTTTCTTGACCGCTTCCCGTATGCTCTCAGGTTGCGGTACCAGGGCCCGCTCAAGTTCGGGATTATAGGGAACCGGCATATCGAGCCCACCCAAACGGACAACCGGCGCATCCAGTTCATCAAAAAGCTCTTCCCCGATGTACGAAGCAATTTCAGCACCGTATCCACCAAAACTCGGTGCCTCATATGCCACCAGCGCACGGTGCGTCTTCCCTATAGACCGGGCTAAGGTTTCTGTATCCAGGGGGCGTAGAGTGCGTACATCCACCACCTCGGCTTCAATTCCTTCTTTTGAGAGCTCTTCTGCCGCCTGCAACACCCTGGAAACCATTTGTGAGTAGGCGATCACAGTGATATCGGTACCGCTTCGTTTCACCTCGGCTTCCGCAAGCGGAATGGAATAAGAGTCTTCAGGAACCTGTCCTTTTATTCCATACAGAAGTTTGTGTTCCAGGAAAAGCACCGGGTTGTCATCTTCGATAGCGCTCCTCAAAAGACCCTTGGCATCATAAGGAGTAGAAGGCATGACCACCTTGAGTCCCGGAACATGCGTATACCAGGCCTCCTGGCTTTGTGAGTGCTGCGCTGCAGCGCCGGTCCCGCATCCGATGGGAGCGCGTAAAACCATGGGAACGGCAGCCAATCCTCCGAACATGAAACGGATTTTGGCTGCCTGGTTCACCAGCTGGTCCATACCGATTCCAATAAAGTCTGAAAACTGGATCTCCAGCACCGGTCTCATTCCAACAAGAGCCGCTCCGGCTCCCCCGCCTATCATGGCTGATTCAGAGATCGGGGTGTCGATCACCCGCTCGCGACCAAATTCCTCCAAGAGGCCCAGGGTAACCGCGAATGCTCCTCCATATACTCCAATATCCTGCCCCATAAGAAACACACGTTCATCGTTTTTCATCGCCTGGCGCAGGGCTTCCCGCACCGCTTCCCGATAAGTGAGTTCCCGCTCAGGCATAGACCATCCTCCTCACCGCTTCAAGCGAGGGAGGAGGGCTCTCCTCCCCGAAACGCACGGCTTCTTCAATTTCAGCTTCCACTTTTTCCTCTATTTCCCGCAATCGTTTTTCCGATACTCCGTTTTCAGTGAGCTGGGAACGGAATCTTTGAATGGGATCGCGTTTCTTCCAACTCTCGATTTCTTCCTTCGTCCGGTACACGTTCTTGTCACTCTTGGAGTGTCCCTTATACCGATAGGTCTTGGCCTCTAAAAGCGACGGCCCCCCTCCCCGGCGCGCTCTTTCGGCAGCCTCATGAGCTGCCTCATAGACTTCGAGGACATCCATGCCGTTTATGGTAAGCCCGGGGATTCCGTATCCCTTGGCCCGCTCTGAAATATCGGTTATGGCAAAGGCATTTTTTACCGAATTTGACATAGCGTAATGGTTGTTTTCACAAACAAAAACCACCGGGGACTTCAAGACAGCCGCCATGTTCACCGCTTCATGAAAATTCCCGGTATTGGAAGCGCCGTCACCGAAGAAGCAGGCGACAACTTTCTCGTTCTGCTGCATTTTGCAACCCAGTCCAGCTCCCATGGCGATGGCGATACCGCCGCCCACTACCCCGTTGGCACCGAGGTTTCCCTTTTCCACATCCGCGATATGCATGGAACCCCCGACACCATGGCAATAACCGGTGTCTTTCGCCATGATTTCCGCCATCATTCGCTTGACTTGAGCTCCCTTGGCTATGCAGTGCCCATGACCGCGGTGTGTGGAAGTGATATAATCATCTTCCTTGAGAGCCGTGCAGGTGCCTACTGCAACGGCTTCTTCTCCCACATACAGGTGAAACGTACCAAATACCTTCCCTTCCATATAGAGTTCCTCGGCCTTTTCTTCGAATCGCCTGATGAGGAGCATCTTGTGAAACATTTCAAGTTTGTCTTTCTTGGAAAGCACCTCCACGACCTCCTTCACACGGAGCGAAGCTCCGTCCCATAACTTTCTTTTTACCAAATAATCCCCACAAAACGACCAGGATAACGAGGGAGGTTATTTATCCCCAAGGGTGCAGAATGACTTTGATTGCTTCTCTGCGCAGGGTAAGATCAAAACCTTCCCGCCAACTCTCAAGAGGCAGAACGTGTGTAATGAGTTCTTTCAGGGGAATATGGGTCCTGTTGAGAATATCCAATGCCTTGAGCCAGCTTGATTGTTTTTGTGTACGGGAACCGGTAAGCAACAGTTCCGAGGAAAATAATAATCGATCGAAATCCAGGGTAACCGGCTTATGGATAATCCCCATCTGGATAAACATACCACGTTTTCTGAGAAGTTCCAGTCCCAATTCCACCGCGGGTAGTGCTCCGGTACATTCAAAAACCCGATCAACTCCGTAGGGTCCGAAATACCCGCCGATACGGGCGGTAAGGTCTTCCTCGTCAATATCCACCACATAGCTCAATGGGCCACGGGAAGCGATGTGGAGCCTGCCCTTATCCTCACTCTTGCCGGCTAATACCACCCGTGCACCCAAAGCACCTGCAAGCCAGCCAACCAGTATGCCAAGTGGTCCAGGTCCTAAAACCAAAATCCCTTCTCCGTCTTGTACGCCAGCCTGTTCGATCACCCCATGCACCGCACAAGCATAAGGTTCGAACAAGGCTCCTTCTTCGTAAGAAAGATGGTCGGGGAGAGTATGAGCGGTGGTGTGCGGAATCACGACATATTGGGCAAAACCTCCGTCTGCACGGGAACCAAGTCCCCGCCTGTCAGGACATAAATTGAAATGTCCTTCATTACAATAGGGGCATTGACCACAGTGATACACTGTCGTTTCACTCGTTACCCGGTCTCCCGGGGAAAACC
>PWXL01000061.1 GCA_003561145.1 Candidatus Atribacteria bacterium | reverse complement strand
GGTTGTTGAAGGTCGCCGGCTTCACATCCCGGGCGAAATACTTTAGGACGGAAGAGGCAAGTTTTTCCTGGCTGGCCAAAGTATTGGAATAAGAGCGATAAAAGACGCTGGTATTAATCTGTAAGTCAGGTAGGTGCGAGGGGGAAAACGATGGTCAAGAGAATTCAGCTCTATCCTCGGCCTCGGTTTTGCCGGATGTCTCAAGCTGATCCCTGGCTACCCTTATGATGGCCTGTAGTGCTTTGTCAATCTCCTGTTCGGTTGTCATTTGGCCGGTGGATAAGCGTATGGCTCCTTTGGCCCGTTCATCCGAAATCCTCATAGCCTGGAGCACGCCGGAACCTTCCATACGCCCAGCATGACAGGCCGCCCCGGCAGATGCGGCAACTTGGTGCTGAATATCTTCAAGCAGCCGATGAGCTTCCACCCCGGGAATACTGATGTTCAGAGTATTGGGCAAACGTAGATCCGGGTGACCGTTGAGTTGGAGAGCGGGAAAAGCCAGAGATAATCCCTCAAAAAGTTGGTTCCGCATTCGTTCCAAGTGCCGCCGATTTTGCATCAGACCGGATGTTGCCCTGGCGCAGGCTGCCCCTAGCCCGACGATACCCAGTACATTCTCGGTGCCCGGCCTGCGGCCCTGTTCATGCCCCGCCCCATACAACAGCTTTTCCAAGGTCAGCCCCCGCCGGATGTACAGCGCCCCCACCCCCTTGGGAGCGTACAGTTTATGCCCGGCTACAGACAAGAGGTCAACCCCCAGTAAAGAGACATCGCTGGGTATTTTCCCCACGGTTTGGGCCGCGTCAGTATGGAAAATGATCTCCCGCTCCCGGGTGATCCGGGCAATCTGTTCGATCGGTTGTATGGTGCCCACTTCATTGTTGGCGTGCATAACTGAAACCAAAATGGTTCGTGGTGTGATGGCCGATTCCAGGGTAGCCAGCTCCAACCGTCCCGTCTCGTCCACAGGGAGAAAGGTCACATCAAATCCGTTGCGCTCTAGGAAACGGCAGACTTCAGTGACCGCCGGGTGTTCGATAGCCGTGGTGAGAATATGGTTTCCCCGTTCTTTCATGGCGAAAGCGACGCCCTGCAAGGCAAAGTTGTTTGCTTCCGTGCCGCCGCTGGTGAAGATGACCTCTTCCGCTTGGCAGTTGAGGAGTTCGGCTACCTGGTTCCTGGCCAACGCGATAGCTCTTGCGGCTTGTTGCCCGTACCAGTGGGTACTTGAGGGATTTCCGAAGTACCGTTCAGCATAAGGCCACATGGCTTCGAGCACGGCAGGGTCAAGCGGCGTGGTAGCGTTGTAATCCAGGTAAACGGGAGGGTTTCTTTCTGCGTTTCTTGTAGGTTCTCTCATAGGGACACTCCTTGGTTAATATTCTCTCTTGTTTTGTATTTAAACCTTTATAGTTATATAATGATATTACTTATATAAATAAGTGTCAAACTAACCCTCTCTCTTTATATCAGTGCGAGAGGGTATCGACCGGTTGGTTGTTACGTGGTGATGGGATTATACTGTATGTAGGATTCACCATGGCAAAATGGCTATCCGTTGCCTGCCGAGTTTGACTCATCGAGCCAGTCAAAACTAAAATAAACCCAATTCCCGGTAAGTCATCAGTACCGTAGCAAAATTGAGATGCCGGAAAACCAGGGAGGAACCATGATCATTTTGATCATCTTCAACCGGGTCCCTTATGACACAACCGACGTCACTTGGAACGGCCTGCGCCTGGCCAAAAAACTCACGGAAACCGGACAGGAAGTACGGATTTTCCTGATGAACGATGCAGTCGACTTGGCGCGGGATGCGTGCACGCCACCGGCCGACTATGATCAGGACCTGTCCCAAATGCTCAAAGAACTCATCAAACAGAAAGTCCCAGTCAAGGTATGTGGAACCTGCATGGCGCGTTGCGGGATTCACAAAAACCAGCCCTATTTCGAAGGAGCAGAGCAATCGACTATGGCAGCGTTGGCAGAGTGGGTTGTTGAGAGCGATAAAGTGATCACCTTTTAGACTGCTCCCCTCCCCGCCAAGTGCAAGAAATGGAAAGGTCGACCGAATGCCCAAGACAGAACCCTTTGATCACTACAGTCAGCAATACGACGCGTGGTTCGAACAAAATCCCACACTCTACCAAGCGGAATTAGAAGCTGTGCGCCGGTTGATGCCCCCTCCTCCAGCAAGGGGTTTGGAGATAGGAGTGGGTTCCGGGAAATTTGCGGGGCCACTGGGGATCAAGGTGGGAGTGGAACCATCGGAAACCATGGCGGACAGGGCCAAAAAACAGGGAATCCACGTCTACCGACAGGTGGAGGAACACCTGCCTTTCTCCGATGCCGAGTTTGACTTTGGATTGATGGTAACAGTGATTTGTTTTGTCGATGACGTGCTTCTTGCCTTCAAGGAGGCCTTTCGGGTTTTGAAACTTGGTGGATGTCTCATTGTTGGATTTATAGACAAGGCGAGCGAACTGGGGAAACAATATAAAAAAAAGGCCAAATCCAGTGTTTTTTACCGGGAAGCCACCTTTTACTCCACCAGGGAAGTAATCGGTTATCTCGTAGAAGCCGGCTTTGGACCCTTCATTTTCAAACAAACCCTCATCCCCGAGCAGCCCCCGGACACAATCAAGGATGGATTTGGCCGGGGTGCTTTTGTCGTTATAAAAGCGATGAAGACAAGATCTTCATAAAAACCCGATTTTTCTGAACATACCCCAATGGAACGAATGCGAAGCATGCTAGGAGCTCCTGGGGAGAGACCGCGGGGAGATGAGTACGCCCGGATGCTGGTGCTCCTGAAAATGCTCGATATCCTCAGTCCGGAACCGGCTGGATCTCCGGAACACGGCCACATGATGATGCACCGGCCAGAGACGATGGAACGACCCAGACGGCAGGGAATGGATCAGGCTGATCTCCTGGTTTCACGCATGGAAATGCTCGAACAAACCCTTCACGAACTCCTGTTGATCAACCAGCGCATACTGGACATTCTGGAACCATAGTCCGGATAAAAAACGGCCTGGCTGTATCATGGGGCCGGGCCGTTTTCACCGTAATTTCGCTTTTACCCTTTCAAGTCCTCTTTCATCCTCTGGTATTCCTCGCGGGATATCTCCCCCCGGGCATAGCGTTTCTGTAACACCTCAAAAGGGGTATCACTCCC
>PWXL01000029.1 GCA_003561145.1 Candidatus Atribacteria bacterium | reverse complement strand
TGGGCTATTGTGATCCGCTGATCGACACAGGCACTCTGTTACCTACACTCTGGCACCACTACACTTGAATACTCAGACCAAAGATGTGCACCTGCAACCACTAACCCTTGTGTTGCCAGCCAGCCCAACCATGCTCTTCACGCGATGTCAAGAACCGAGCCTTGCCATTGACAGCAACTGTCAATAACTGTAAATTACGTTCTTGTTAGAGGCATGCTGTGTCAAACTCCGCCTTGAAACCAGAGAGGTGCACTTGATGGATGAAAAACCAGGTTACGTCTTGACCATCGAAGAGTTGGCCACCTATCTGAAGATACCGAAATCGACGCTTTACAAGATCGTTCGGGAAGGCAAGATCCCTTCGCAGAAGATCGGTCGGCACTGGCGTTTCCGGAAAGGAGCCATTGACCATTGGCTCGAAGAGACGCGAGCAAACAAGCCCGGTTCAGGAGGACATCTCTAATGGCGGAACCCCTCGCAGGTAGAGTAATAGAGAGGCTTGACCAGGCTGCCGAACTCTATCACAGGCTTGTGTTGTTGGTGGCCCCAGCCGGTGCGGGCAAGACTGCTGCGCTAAAGGATGTTCGTGCGCGCGTGTCTGCTCCGCTGGTCAACGTCAATCTTGAGTTGTCGCGGCGCATGCTCGACCTTACCGAGCGCCAGCGGACTCTGCACCTGCCCCGCCTGCTCTCGGAGATCGTGAGCGTAGTCGCAGCAGATGTGATACTCCTGGACAACCTCGAGGTGCTCTTCGATGTGTCGCTCAAGCAGGACCCACTGAGGCTCCTGCAGGGACTCTCGAGGAACAAGACGGTCGTCGCGGCCTGGAGCGGCTCCATCGATGGCGAGCACATGATCTATGCGACGCCGGACCACCCAGAGTACAGACGATATCCCGTCAGGGACTTGTGCATTATCACGCCGGAGGCCAGCGAATGAACGGTCTCTTTGACGATGTTTTTTCCGATTCTCCTTCCTCCTCTGGCCCGGTCGAATGTCTCGGCAGAGGGTTTCCGAACGACGATGAGCGGCGCAAGCACTTTCTCGGCATCCTGCGCGAGAAGCTGAAGGACTCTGATTTCCGCGATTTAGGAGGCTTCCCTATCGGCTCCGACGAGGACATCCTGGCATTGTCCGACCCGCCGTACTATACCGCTTGTCCGAACCCATTCATCGCTGACTTCATCAATCATTACGGCAAACCCTACGACCCGAGCAGGCCATACAGCCGCGAGCCGTTCGCCACAGACGTGAGCGAGGGCAAGAACGATCCGATCTACAACGCCCACTCCTACCACACCAAAGTCCCGCACAAGGCCATAATGCGGTACATCCTGCATTATACCGAGCCAGGGGATGTGGTCTTCGATGGGTTCTGCGGGACTGGGATGGCTGGGGTCGCCGCTCAGTTATGTGGAGACCGAAGCGCAATAGCATCCCTTGGTTATCCGCTGACCGCGGATGGAAGCATATTGGGTGAGGACAAGCAGGTGATCTCTCGATGTGGAGAACGATTCCCTGTCCTGAACGACCTCTCGCCCGCTGCAACATTGATAGCCGCTGGTTACAACGTAACAACTGACTCGAAGGGATTCGCGCGACTTGCCAAGAAGCTGCTGGAGAGTTTCAGTCGCGAGTACGGCTGGATGTATGAGACGCGAGACCCCAAGACAGGCACGGCTTGTCCGGTTGATTACACCGTCTGGTCGGAGGTCTTTTCCTGCCCCCATTGCGCCGGTGAATTGGAGTTTTGGAGCTTGGCCTGGGATGAAGAATCGGGAACACTGGCCGATCAACCCCTTTGTACGCACTGCTCTGCTGAGGTATCCAAACGGGATCTCGTCAGGCGCACCACCACCTATTACGACAAGTCGGTAAAGGCTACCCGGACGCGTCAGGTGTTGCGTCCGGTTGAGATTCGATACCAACACCAGGGCTCGAAGAAGAGCAAGAAACCCGATCAGGACGATCTTGCCATCCTTGAGAGATCTGAAGAACTGATCGAGTCCGTCGAGTACCCGACCGAGTTGATGATGTTTGTGCCGGAGGGGGAAGAATGGGGCGACCTCTATCGCGGATATCACGAGGGTGTTAGCCGAGCACACGACTTTCATCTACCGCGCCAACTCGTTGCGTTTGCTCTGCTCTGGCGAATGGCTGATGATCTGCCCAAAGAGGAGATGAAGCGGCTCTGGCGGTTCACGTTGCAGAGCGTTGTGGTGAGCTTCACGCGTCGGAATAGGTTCCTAAAGAACGCCTATTCCCAGGTTAACCGTGCTTTGAGCGGCACGCTCTACATCGGCTCGACTGTCAGTGAACCGAGCCCAACCTATGTATTGACCGGCAAGATCAAGAGATTTGGCAACGCGATTCCAAAGGGTGGATCTGCGGTAGCCATAGCCACGCAGTCTCTTGCCTCAATGCTGATCCCGGATAGCTCCGTTGATTACGCATTTATCGATCCGCCCTTCGGAGACAACTTGCCCTACGCCGAGTTGAATTTCTTGTGGGAGGCATGGCTCCATGTGTTCACGAACTCGGGGCATGATACTGTTGTAAGCGGCAAGCAGCGGAAAGACTTGGCGGTCTACACGAACATGATGACCGACTGCCTGAAACAGGTCTATCGCGTTCTCAAGCCAGGCCGATGGGTCACGGTTGAGTTTCATAACTCCAAGAATGCCGTTTGGACCGCGATACAGGAGGCTATGGGGCGCGCCGGTCTCATCATCGCTGACGTTAGCGTGCTCGATAAGGGGATGAAGACCAAGAAGCAGATGTATGCCAAGGCAGTCGACAAGGACCTTGTCATCTCCGCCTACAAACCGAATGGCGGTCTCGAAAAGCGATTCCAACTCCAGGCTGGAACAGAAGAAGGGCTGTGGGATTTCATGCGAACCCACCTTCGGCAGCTTCCTGTGTTCATTGTCAAGGGCGGATCCGGACATGTGATAGCGGAGCGACAGCAAGTCCTGTTGTTCGACCGCATGGTGGCCTTCCACGTCCAGCGCGGCGTGACCGTTCCTTTGTCCGCTGCGGAGTTTTACGCCGGGATTGTCCAGCGGTTTTCTGAGCGGGACGGGATGTACTTCCTCCCCGAGCAGGTGACCGAGTACGACAGAAAGCGCATGACCGTGCGCGAGGTGTTACAGCTCCAGCTATTTGTTATAGATGAGTCTTCGGCCA
>PWXL01000122.1 GCA_003561145.1 Candidatus Atribacteria bacterium | reverse complement strand
GGAAGAGAACGATTGTTCTTGAACTTCAGGAAATCTTCACGTGAACATGACTCTTTTCACCTTCGATCCTTTGCACAGGCCGTTCCAGGTATCCACTCAGTTTTTTATAGATGACCAGTGTAAGAGCTCCATTGAGCACTCCTTTCAGTAAATTGAAAGGAATAATAGCCGGCAAAAGCATGGCAGCTACAGCTTCACGGGGAACGCCCAGGTAGATGGGTGTGACCAGCAGGTTAGCTCCTATCATAACCGCCGTCATTACCAGGGGAGCGACAACCAATGCCAGCAACGCTCCACGCAATGAATGTCTTGATCGATACACGAGGCCTGCTACCAGAACATAGGAACCGGTTGATACAATATGCATCAAGGCTCCCCAGGGACCACCCTGGCCAGTAATGACGGCAAACAATACCGATACAATCGCGGTGACACATACTCCCAGCATTGGACCGAATTTAAAACCTACTACAAGAATGGGAACATCACCCGGATCATATAAGAGGAAAGGAGCCTGCGGTATAAGGGGAAAATGAATAAGCAGGCTCAAGACAAGGGATAACCCCGAAAATGCGCCGGCATACACCACCAATCGATGTTTCATTGCTTTAGGCCTCCTGTCTCAATTCCGTCAGTCGTAAATCGTGAATCGTGTGTTGGGGAAAGAGAAACAAAACTAAAAAAAATCACACCATAAAAAAAGCCCTGAAGCGAACTCGCTTCAGGGCTTTTTTTTCAACGGCTTCTTCTTCCCTCCGGACTATACCGTCGGCTCCGGAATTTCACCGGATCCACCCTTACGGGTTCGCGGGCTCAGGTAGTATCACCATCACCGCCGGTCGGGAATCAAGTCTCTTTGACTCTCACCCTGCCCCGAAGAAGTCTTTCCATGAATGTAGCAAAGAGAAACATTGTTGTCAATATTTCACTTCCTCAGACAAACGGTCCTTCCTTCTTGTAGTGGTGAGCTAAATAATGCGGGATTTTCTCATATTCCTCGAATAGTTCACCATACCGCTCTGTCAATGGTGAAGGCTGGTACATATGTGTTGTGAGTTCCACCATTTCCCGGGCCTCTCCAAGGTTGCGGCATGCTCCTGACCCTACCATGGCAAACAAGGCCGCTCCCAGTACTGTCGCTTCCTCCACCGATGATGTGAGCACAGGAAGATCGAGCACATCAGCCCGTATCTGGTTCCAGAGTGAATTTTTGGCACCTCCGCCAACCACCCTTACCCCGCTGGGCTGGTAGTGAAACACCTCCTGAAAAACTGTAACGGCTTGTTTCAGCTGGTAGGATAATCCCTCGAGCGCCGCCCGGTAAATCTGTCCTCTTTCCGTGGTGAGGCCTAAACCCACAATCGTCCCCCTGGTTCCCAGTGGCTTGTTTGGACCGGATGGCATAAATGAAGGAACCAGAACAACGTTATCAGAACCTGGAGCCACTCTTTCACCCCGTTCAATCATGAAGCGGTAAATATTCGGATTATCTTTTATGTCAGCAAAGAAATTGCGGCGCACCCATTCCACAACTCCTCCTGAAATCATAAGCATTTGGGGATTCCACAAACCGTTTTCCGCATCAAGTTCGGTAAGCATACCGAGCTCAAATGCCCTGTTCGTGTCACGATATTCCGGTACCCGGAGAGCGGCTATTTCCCATGTTCCAGAACTGAGGACAATTTCTCCTTCCGTGGAGAGAGAGCCCATGATCGCAAACTGGGTATCATGGCCGGCAGCGGTGACCGGTATCCCCACCGGCAAGCTTGTTTGATGGTGTGCCTCCTCTGAGACTGTACCTATAATGTCACCAGCTTCTACCAGGGGTGGAAAGAAATCAGCCGTCAGTCCCGCTAAGGAGAGGAGACGCTCAGACCACCTTCTCCTCCCGGCATCGAGCATCATGGTGGTAGAAGCGGATGGGAGGTCAATTGACATTTCTCCGCATAAACGGTAAGCAAATAGGCCGGGCATCATGAGATAGGTATCGGCTTCATCGAGTGAATGGGGAGCGTTTTCCCTAAGCCAAAGAAGTTTGAACAAGGTATTGAAGGGAATGAATTGATACCCCGTAATACGGAAAACTTCCCGGGGATCGATAGTGGAAGCCAAGCGGTTGAGCCAGGGAACCGTTCTGGTGCATTGCCAGGAGATGACCGGATAGGTAAGCGTCCCATCTGAACGAACCGGTACCCCGTCGGCTCCGAAGGCGGTAACTGTTACCGCCGCAGGGATACCATCTATATCAGACAACACTTTTTTTGTGACATCACAAAAATCCTTCCAAATTGCTTTCTCATCCCATATCAGGCAGTTCTCACATCCCTCTTGAGGGTAGGGTTGGTTGGGCCGGGAAGCCTGGGCCAGGATCTTCCCCCGTTCCCCTACAGCCACCGCCCGTACACTGGTTGCTCCGCAATCCAAAACTAAATATATTTTTTCCATCACACTCTCTCCTTCCGGTTCATCCCTTTTCCAATGGATACATGCCTGAACGGAGGGCCTCCCGGTGGGCCGCTTCCACTGACCCATTATAGCAAAAAGGACTCTTTCTCTTTCCAGCCAGTAAGAGGGAAGCGACTTTCCCCGGAATAAAAGGTTTACCTGGGTTCTTTTATGAGGAAAAGTCCCTGCTTTTTGACAAGATTCTCTTCTTTTTCTATGATAAGGGAAGAGGAGGCCTTATGGAATTCATCACCAACGTTTTTCAGCTTATGTTGGTTGACCGCCGGCAAGTTGTGCTTTCGGCCCTTTCAGAGCATGTAGTCATCTCCATGACCGCAATCGCTCTTATAAGCGCAGTGGGTATACCTTTAGGGATCCTCATAAGCCGCTTCAGGAGATATGCCCAGCCTGTTATATACATCACAGGAGCCTTGTACACCATACCGGTCCTTGCACTCTTCGGCTTTATGATTCCCGTACTTGGGATAGGCATCAGGCCAACGCTCTTCGCCTTGTTTATCTACGGACTCCTTCCCCTGGTCCGTAATACTTATGTCGGGATCACCGGTGTGGACAAGTCTATTGTTGAAGCAGCCAGGGGAATGGGAAGCACAAGCCGGCAACTGCTGCTCAATGTAGAACTTCCATTGGCTCTCCCGGTAATCGTTGCGGGTTTTCGTACTATTGTGGTTATGACTATCTCCGTCGCCACCATCGCTTCATACATCGGAGCAGGGGGTCTCGGAGACCTGATCTTCAGGGGTATTAACACGTACTTCCTGGAGCTCGTCGTGGCCGGCAGTATCCTCGTCGCCCTTCTCGCTATCGTCGCAGACGGTTTCCTGGGACTGCTGGAAAAATACTTGCTCAAGCGAGTACATTAGCAAAAGGAGGTATCACCCATGAAGTTATGTATCATATTGCTTGCCGCTTTCGTATGTGTGACCGCTGCATTTTTTACCGGAACCGTGTTTGCCAGAAGTGACGACCAGGTCATTCTTACCAGCAAACCATTTACGGAAAATTACATTCTTACCGAAATGATGGTAGAGCTTCTGGAAAATGACACCGACCTCTCTATCGTCAATATGGCAATAGAGGGAGGAACAACATCGGTTCTGCATCCTGCCATGGTAGCAGGAGAAATTGATATCTATCCCGAGTATACCGGAACCGGGTGGCTGGAGGTTTTGCGACACGATGAAGTGATTCCGGATCCGGAAGAGCTTTTTGACAGGGTAGCCGAGGAATACCTGGAAAGATTTGATTTGGTTTGGCTGCCGTCTTTCGGATTCAACAACACCTTCACCCTGGCGGTGCGCCAGGAAGATGCCGAAAGACTGGAACTGGAAACCTACTCTGATCTTGCAGCGGTATCGGATCAAATGGTTTTTGGCTCGGAACCTGATTTTTATGAACGCGAGGATGGTTACCCGGGCTTGGTCGAAGCCTATGGTTTCGAATTCCGCCAAACCAGCCAGATGGCTATCGCTCTCAAATACCCGGCAATCAGCCAGGGAGAGGTCGATGTCATCAATGCATTCTCCACCGATGGTCTCCTGAAAACACACGAACTGGTTATCCTTGAGGATGATAAAAATTACTTTCCTTCCTATCTCGCCGCTCCTATCGTGCGCAAGGAGATCCTCGATGCCTATCCAGAGGTAGGAGAATCCCTGTCCCGGCTTGAATGGTTGATTACGGAAGAGACCATGATGGAGCTGAATTATCAAGTGGATGAACTGCGGCGTGACCCCAGGGAAGTGGCCAGGGACTTTCTGGTGGAACAGGGTTTGATTCAATAATACCCATACAGACGGGAGATCTTCATGATCAGTTTTCAAAATATCAGTAAAATCTTTCCTCCCGAGGTCACTGCACTTGAGGACGTTACTCTCGAGGTCCAAAGTGGTGAACTCCTGTGCCTCATCGGTACCTCGGGCTGTGGAAAGACGACTTTGCTGAAAACCGTCAACAGGCTTATCGAGCCCAGCTCGGGCCACATTCTGATAGACGGTCAGGACATCTCCCGTCTCAACCCCATTGCACTTCGTAGAAACATCGGCTACGTAATCCAGCAAACAGGCCTCTTTCCCCATCTCACCGTAGAAGAGAATATTTGTTATGTCTTACGAATCACCGGTAGAAAAAAAGCACTATGGGCTTCCCGCGCGGAAGAACTGATGGACATTATCGGAATGAAAAGGGAATACCTTCGTCGATTTCCGCGTGAACTTTCAGGAGGACAACAACAGCGGGTCGGAGTTGCCCATGCCCTCGCCGCCAACCCGAACATTATCCTGATGGACGAGCCCTTCGGAGCCATTGACCAGATTACACGCATCCAACTTCAGGATGAACTCGTAAAACTCCAGGATCGCCTTCACAAAACGATAATATTTGTCACCCACGACCTGCAGGAAGCCATAAAACTCGCTGACCGCATCGCTTTAATGAACCAGAGAAAAATTATCCAGATTGGTACTGCCAATGAATTGCTCTTTTTCCCCAAAAACAATTTTGTGGAAAACTTTATGGGTTCAAGCAGCTTTTTCAACGTCATGCGGTTGTTGCCGGTAGAAGAGGGCCTGGTATACGATTACCCTGTTTTCCGCCTGTCGCAACAGGGAGATCTACGACAAAAGGCGGAACAAAAGGCACGAAATTTGCGTTGGCAAGAGTATCCGGTAATTGACGGGGAAGATCATTTAGTGGGTTTCTTCACGGTTGACGGGCCAACCAAGGGAGACCCTCATCCAGCGGATGTGCTCCTTTCTCCAAAAATAACCTTCGAACAAGCATTAAAAAAACTGTTCGTTTCAGGAAAAAGCCGGCTTCCCGTTGCTACAGAAGACAATAAAATTGTTGGTTTTTTTGATTTTGCCCAAGCATACGAAATCATTCGAAAATCCTGTAACTATTGAATGGCAATACAAGAGGAGAAACCATGAATCAGCTCTTTATCAAAATTCGAGGCGTTGTGGCAATAATCATTATGATTATTGCGGCATACCAGATCGTTTCCGGAATCGGCATGTGGCTGGTAAACAGGGGAACCATCGATGCCCCGGGCATGGCCATGTTTTTCTACCGGACTCATCAGCCGATGGGCTTTGTTTTCCTCTTTATCGCACTCGCCCATCTCACTCTCAACCGTAAAATCCTGATAAGTGACCTGAAAATTTTACGGGGGAAAAAGTAGCCATTCCATCCGGCATGACCGGCTGAACGTATCCCCGTCCATTATACGCGGTAGCGGAGAAAGGCTCCAATCCGGTCAATGTTTTCCAACAGTTCATTGCCTGCGTGGATATACCTGACCTCGCCGCTCTGCAACAATATTTCATCTACCGCCTCATTGATGAGGTCATCGACCTTTACCGCACTTTCTCCACACGAGTCACATGCATCCATTTCAGCTGAGAGAAACCCGCACCTGCGGCAGGCAAACCCGGGTATCCGGTATTCCTCGTCCACAATCATTTTTTGGCAAGCACCCATACGCAGCGATCGTAAGACGGCTGGCAAACCTGTAACCGCCGGTTCATCATTTCCTACCATTGTTAAGATGCGTTCCAGTGTTTCTGTATCTTTCTGTCTTTCGAGCTCCCGTTCGAAAGCCAAAATCTCCCGATTGATTTCTTTGAGCGTACTCTTCGGCCCCAGGTTGACCCGGCCCGCCAGGCGATCTTTCACATAGGTATGAAGTACGTGCGAAAATGAAGCATAATCTTCTTCCTTGATTCCAGCCACCAGGGCATCAAAATGTCCCCTTCGAAAATGATCGAGTACTGTGTCTCCAATTTCACGGTAATGTTGCAGAATTTTATTTCCCAGATTCCTCTCGATGCGACGTTCTTCTGCACCTTCAACCCCGCCGGTTTTTACTTTCCTCCGTACAGGCGAGTGAATATCCCCATGCTCTCTGATTTCTCCCATAAACATCTCAAAAAGTTTGGCCTCCCGATGATCGAGCAATACAAACATGAGCCGGTTAAAATCGTCAAGCACCGCCATGAGGGACCGTAAATAGGGTTCTTTCGATACAACGATGCGGGAACGCACTGATCGTGCTAAGGGAAATACCTCAAAAAAATTTCCCTGTGATGACGATAATATGACCAATCCGCGTATCCTTCCACGCAGCTCAAAGCGATCCTGCAAAAACCGCTGGATGGAACGCAAATCATCGAGTACAGAAATATGTTGATCTTCCGGAAGATCGCTTTTTTTTACTTCTTCTTTTTTTTTCTCGAGCATTTCCAATCCTGCTTTTTTCCACTTCGCGCCGGAATAGCGGGTAGAATCAACATCCAGGTAAAAAGAGGTTGTTATACCATCCTGGGGATGAAAATGCAAAGCTCGATGTATGCTCTCGGTCGAGACAAAAGCATTCATAACTCTTTACCTCCCTGAGTATGATACATCCAGGTATTTTTTCGAGCGTTTGTATCAAACAGCATCATTATTAACTATGCTTATTTCAAGTGTTTCAGGGTATCCTCAAAGGGCGGGGGAATGATCCCCCTTTCGGTGATGAGCGCTGTTACCATAGTACGGGGGGTCACATCGAAGGCCGGATTCAGTGCTCCTGCTCCGGGTGCTGCTATGCTTTTTCCGTTGAAATGCAGTACCTCCTGAGCGGCCCGCTCCTCAATCGGAATATCCTCTCCTTCTTCCAATCTAAAATCTATGGAAGAGAGAGGAACTGCAACATAAAATGGTATGTGGTGGTATGAAGCCAAGACAGCCACTGTATAGGTCCCGATTTTATTTGCCACATCTCCGCGTACGGTGACCCGGTCAGCTCCCACTATCACTTTGCTTACCATACCCTGTGACATACAATAACCAGCCATATTGTCACATATTACCTTGACGGGGATGTCGTTGTGTACAAGCTCGAAAGCGGTCAACCGTGATCCCTGTAACAGGGGCCTTGTCTCATCAGCTATAACCTGTATTCTTTTTTTCTCTTTCAGTGCCGCCCAGTGTATTATCCCCAGGGCTGTCCCCCATCCTCCGCAGGCCAATGACCCGGCATTACAATGGGTCAAAACGGTGTCACCGTTATCCAGCAGGGCCGCCCCCCGGCGTGATATATTATAATTGACGTTGTATTCCCGCTTTGTCAATGCATCCGATTCTTCATCAAGGCGGAGAGAAATTTCACGGGGGGGACATCCCTCCTTTAGACCTTTCTGCCAGACCTGCTTCATTATATTTAAAGCCCAGAACAAATTTACCGCTGTCGGCCTGGTAGCACGAAGGATTGCATCGATCTCGTGCATTTTCAGGGCAAAAGAAGTTTCAGGGATGGTGATGTATTCACGGGCCCCCAAACAAATCCCATACGCCGCGCTAATCCCAATGAGCGGTGCTCCACGAATTTGTAGCGTCCTGATGCCTTCGGCTATTACCCGGTAATCGTCGGTTTCACGGTATATTTCTTCACCCGGGAGCTTGGTCTGATCTAAAAAACATACCTTCCCATTGTCCCACTGCAAGGGCTCGAGCATCATGTGCTCCTTTTTCACAATCATAGTGATTGTCCGAACAAAACAACCATGCTCACTATCATGCTTGCAATAACGAGACCGGTGAAGACAAATGGAGCGCTTTCCCGCATTTTGAGACCAGCCAGGAAGGCGACCAATGAACCTGTCCATACACCTGTAAAAGGGAGAGGAATTCCGACAAAGGCAATCAGCCCCCATTTGCCCCACCTGCTGTAGGGACGGAAACGCCTTTGAGCATTGACCACCAAACGGTTCCATACACGATTTACCCAGGGAAAACGGCATAAAAGCTTCAGGATCCAGTTCGATCCCCAGGTAACCGCAAAATATGGAAGTATGTTACATACAAAACCCACAAGTACTACGGGCCAGAAAGGAAGGCCGCAAACAAGAACCCCGTACGGCAGAGCTCCTCTGATTTCGCTTATCGGTAAAAAAGCCAAAAGAGCTACCTGGAGCAAGCTTCCGATCAAAGTGAGATACCGCCCACCATCTCACTGAATAAACAAGTAAGTTTAGGTTGTGCTTCGTTTGCTGCCTGAATAACGATCTCGTGACTTACCTTCTCGGCATTTCCACCGATTGCCATATCGGTAATGCACGATACCGCAAAAACCCTCATACCCCCGTGCCGCGCTACCAATACCTCCGGTACAGTTGACATGCCTACAGCGTCCGCCCCAATGGCCACCAAATAACGGTATTCAGCCGGTGTTTCAAAATTTGGCCCAGACAGGGCGGCGTAGACCCCTTCTTTAAGATCTAATTTTTGCTCTATCCCTACATGGTGTGCGAGTTCCCTGTATTCGTAATCATAGGCATCCAACACATCTAAAAAACGCGGCCCAAGTTCCTGGTCATTTGGGCCCCGAAGGGGGTTATCCGGAAGAAGATTTATGTGGTCGGTGATCATCATCAAATCACCTCGTCTCAAGTGGCGCCCCATTCCGCCCGCCGCATTACTGATCATCAGGGTTCCGATGCCCATAGCACACATCACGCGAACAGGAAAGGTAACTTCTTTCATGGAAAAGCCCTCGTAATAATGAAAACGCCCTTGCATCACAGCGACCTTTTTCCCACTCAGCTCTCCCAGTATAAGGTTTCCACTATGACTCTCAACGGTTGAAACGGGAAAGTGAGGAATATCTTCATAAGAAAGAACCCGGTCAATTGAGACTTCGTCGACCAGCTTTCCCAAACCGGTACCCAGGATAATTCCAACCTGAAGATCGTACTCAATAGTCTGCCGAATGAAAGTGCTGCTTTCATGGATTGCACGACGAAGGTCTTCCATGATATCACTCCTTTGCGTTATTTTCTGGGAAATGCCCTGTCATATGCATCACGTAAATATTTACGGCTCACGTGGGTGTATATCTGGGTTGTGGATATATCACTATGCCCCAGAAATTCCTGCACCATTCGAAGATCGGCCCCATTTTCCAACAGATGGGTAGCGAAAGTATGACGCAGGGTATGAGGAGTAACCCGTTTACTTATGCCTGCTTTACGCGCGGATTGTGCTACCATCGTCCAAATATTTTGCCTGCTGAACGGCTTTCCGGAGGAATTCGGAAAAAGATACCGGCTGTTGACAACACGGAGCACGGATTCCCTTTCACCCGTAAGGTACTCTCGCAAGACCGCAGCCGCCTCCTCCCCGAAAGGCACCACTCTCTCTTTGAAACCTTTCCCCCATAAGCGCAACATTCCATTATCCAGATCAACATGATTGAGCTCTAAAAAAACCAGTTCGCTTACCCGCAATCCGCTTCCATAGAGCAATTCTAACATAGCCCTATTTCTCAGACCAACAGGAGTACATGTATCAGGAACTGAGAGAAGCGATTCAATTTCCTCAAGGGAGAGCACTTCCGGAAGCTTCCGCTGCATACGGGGGGAATCAAGGATTCTGGCAATATTCTCCTCCACCACTCCCTCTCTTACCAAAAAATGCAGGAAAGCTCGTAAAGTGGAAACACGCCTGGCCAGAGAAGCAGCCGACATCCCCCGACAGCTTTCGGAACGCACAAAACCTTCCAGTACCTGGAGATCAAGTAGAGAGAGGGTATCAACTCCTGTTTCGCGCAAATGGTTATAAAATACCTGTATATCTTGACGGTATGAAGTTAAGGTGTTGTCGGATACCCTCTTTTCCCAGTATAAATAGTCCGAAAAGGATTCTGCCGTTTTTTCCCACGCATCAACCACAACATTTTCCCGCACGTCTTCACCCCGGCTTTGATAATACAAAAAACTACCATCCCTGCAGCGCATACATTCTGTTTATTACCGTATTGCTCAATAGAGTAAAAAGGATACCCCTTGAACACTGCTCAATAGTATTGTGTCACAGACTTTCGGGAGACTCAAGAGAGCAAACCGCATTCATGTACGTAAGAGTTGTGCATGAAATATTGCAGCTTGAAAAAAACCGGTGAAAGGAAATTTTCGTTATCAATACTGTACAGGGTTTTGCGTATTTACAACCTGTATCCATATTTTCCCGGGATTAACCTTGAGTTCGCGGCCATCGGGGAAGAAAAAGCGGGTACGGTCACGTAAATCCTGTTTCTCCCAGGTTATATCAATCGCTTTTCCATCAAGAAAGACCACACCTCTTCCCTGACCTACAAACCTGATCTCCAAACGACCCTCATCATCCTTCACCACTTGCTCGGTATATTGGACAATGACGTTGGAACATGTAATGTGACGGTTATTGCCGGCATCAATATGAGGCGTGCCGTTGATGTAGCGGCGATAGACATTATCGCTTGGATCATGGACATACCGTACCCGGTAATCGGTACCGTATACAATATCCACTTGAGGAGCATCGGCGGTACCTAGCGCCTCTTGGGGTGTTCGCATCGGGAAACCTGTAATCCGGATAGGCTTGTTATATCCCAAGCGCTGTGCCTGATTTCGAAGGGACCCGATAGAGGTATAGAGGTTGTGAGGCGGTCTGCGGTCGGTGGTTCTCCAAAAAGCCTGAAAATATTTGAATTCATCTATACTGTCAACATTCATGTCACGGATATAGGAATATGCTTCCACGGTGGCTCCCACATGGGCGACAATGGCATCGTGCTCGGCCGCTTTCATGATGAAATAGGGCCGTGCACTCCGTACGGGGCCCACAACATCCGGTACTTCACTACTGAATATGGGGAGAAACCGGGTAATTCCTCCCTCCGCAGCGATTTCATACACTATATCGGCCTGGGAGAGGCCGCTTTGAGGTCGCGCTTGAGGTGCATTTTCCACGATTATTGCTATGGGTCGCTTCGTGAAGGGAGAACGCCTCTCCACTTGAGGGGGAGGAACAACGAGATCGCCGGTGGCCAATGTTTCTCCAACCGTACTCTCGATCCTTTCCGCTCCTTCCTGGGCCAACTGTGCCAGGCGGGTAGCCTCCCCCGCTTCCTCGATGCGGGAACGTATGGTCGCTTCTGCTTCCACCCCCTGCCAACTCAAGTCTTCGGGAATATCTATCCGTTCTCCAGCGGTACTCAATTGGGCACCTGAAGGGGAAGCGGCTTCTACCATGGCCTCTGCCGTTGGGAGTTCGAGGGGAGGTTTTGGAATCTCCACCTGCTCTGCCCGCCGTTCTACCTCGGTAGCGATTTCGGTTTCGATTTGGGGTTCTTCTCTTTCCACCTCGGCTGCGACTTCCGGAATAGGAGAGAGTTCCGCTATGTCTACGGGTTCTTCCGTTTCAAGCAATGGTGACACCGGTTCGACTGGAGCCGGAATCTCCATGAGTTCAATAATGATCACTTCCTCTGCCGGCGGCGGTTCATATTGGTATGCCAGCCAATACAGGGATATCAATGTAATGATAAGAATATTCAGGGCCAGAGAGAAGGTGAATGAAAATGTCCATATCTTTCTCGGATTTATAGAGAGTTTATTCATACCCCATCAATCTTCTTGCGAAGTAGGCTGTGTAGCAACGGCAATCCTTTCAGCACCTGTTTTTTTCAAGATATCCATTATGCTGATCACCTTTCCGTGCAATACGTTTCGATCCGCTTCCACAATGACGGTTGCCTGGGGAGCCTGGCGAAGCGCAACCACCAAAAAGGGAGAGAGTTCATTAGCATC
>PWXL01000002.1 GCA_003561145.1 Candidatus Atribacteria bacterium | reverse complement strand
TGGTGCTGGGAGCAGCCAAACCCGTAATCCTCACCTCCCGTAACGAGCCGGCATACGGAAAACTCGCCTCCATTGCCCTGGCTGCATTATCCGTGGTGGGAAAGAAATGATTTTTCTTTGATTTTTCCTTCTTCTTGCAAGGTTTTCTGTTACATGTGTGTACAAGCTTTTTGGATAAGGTCCCATACTGTGCGTATGTTGTCTTCTGTGGTGTTGGCCTGGCCGATAGCCAGGCGCATGCAGTAACGACCCCGCAATTTGGTGTGGGTGAGAAAAGCTTTTCCGCTGGAATTCACCTGTTCCAAAAGATCCGCGTTGAAGCGTTCTAACGCTTCTTCAGTCATTCCCTCCTGCTTCATGCGAAAACATATAACTGTGAGATTGACGGGAGCGAGAATTTCAAACCGCGAATCACTTCGTATGAGTTTTTGAAAGATGCCGGCAAGGCGCAGGTGTTCACGTACCATATTCCGGATCCCTTCTAAACCGTAGGAGCGGATAACAAACCAGAGTTTGAGTGCCCGAAATCGCCGGCCCAGCTGAATACCCCAGTCACGGAAATTTTTCACCTGCGCATCGAGGCCGGTTTTCAAATACTCGGGATGGATTTCAAAGGTGCGGGTAAGCAACGACGGGTCCTTGACAAAATATGCCGAACAATCAAAGTTGGTGAGCATCCACTTATGGGGATTGAAAACAAAGGAATCCGCGTATTCTGCTCCCTGCAGGAGATGTCTTTTTTCCGGCAGTAAAGCCGCAGTACCAGCGAATGCAGCGTCAACGTGGAGCCACACCCCGTATGAGTTACAAATACGGCCGATGGGTTCGAGAGGATCACAAGCCGTGGATGAAGTGGTTCCGCTGGTGGCGATCACACAGGCTGGTCTCACTCCTGCGCGTGTATCATGCTCTAGGGCGCGCTCAAGCTCTTCGGGGATAAGGGCAAACGTCTCATCAGTAGGGATATACCGCAGCGCTTCCCGGCCGTAACCCGCTATCTTGACTCCTTTTTCTACACTGGAATGTGCTTCTTCGGAAGCATACACGGCAAGCGGTTTGATAAGACCACGCTGATTGGAGTTATAAGAAGTGGCTTTTTCCCTGGCGGTGAGAAGAGCACATAAGGTGGCCGTGGAAGCGGTATCCTGGATAACACCGGCCCACTCTTCCGGAAGACCGATCATCCCGCGCAGCCAATCCATTACTACTTCTTCAAGTTCTGTAGCCGCTGGTGAGGTTTGCCATACCATGCACTGGGCCCCCAGTCCCGCTGTGAGAACCTCAGCGAGAACAGAAGGAGGGCTCGCGTTTGAGGGAAAATAGGCGAACCAACCCGGATGCTGCCAATGGGTGATACCGGGGAGTATAATATCTTGAAAATCTTGAAAAATACTTTCCATCGATTCACCCGCATCAGGTGGGGTGGAGGGAAGCTTTTTTTTCACATCTCCCGGTTTCACCTGCGAGCGTACCGGGTATTTTTCAATTTCTTCCCAGTAATCAGCGATCCAATCGATACATTTGTGTCCGAAAAGACGGAAAGTTTCTCTGTCCATGTGGGGGTCATCCTCTCTTTTTCCTTGAGTTTCCGTATTTTTTACCTCATAAGGTTGTACACTGTGTGTCTCCTCTATTGTATATTTTCACTCTTGTGTTTTGAATTCCGACTCCTGACGAGGGGGGATTTATTCCATTATCTCCAATTTACCGATCCACCGCAAGAAGTCACATTCTGTGGTGGCATCAAAGATTTCCCTTCTCCCTACTCACTGCATTAAAAGAGGAAATGTTTTCCCATTCAGCATGGAGAAAGGTATAATGGAGCGCGTGTATCCCTTATGAGCAGATGAAACTGTGTTTACCTTTAAGAAACAAGAACCCGCAGGGAGCATATATCCATGAGTGTCAATGTCGGAGTGGTGCTGGTATCAATTTCCGCGATTTCCTTTGCTTTCCTTCCCATATTTACCCGCCTGGCTTACCAGGCGGGAGCAGATCCACTTGGCGTACTGGTCATTCGTTTTGCCGCGGCTTCCGGAATTATGGCTTTTTTGGTACTGCCCCGCAAGCTTCCTCTTCCACGTGGGCAGACGCTCCTTTTTTTGTTCTTGATGGGAGGCGCAGGATACGTGGGGCAGTCTTTTTTATATTTCACCGCTCTCACCATGGCTCCAGTGACCCAAATAACCTTACTTTTATATCTTTATCCTGCCATAGTTACTGTTCTTGCCGTTGCATTGTGGAAAGAGCGGGTGACATTTTCTGGTGTTATTGCCCTTATCGCAGCTTTGGCTGGCATGGTTCTGGTGGTGGGCATCGAGGGTGGGGCGCATCCTTTGGGCGTTCTTGCCGGGCTGGGAGCTGCTGCTACCTATTCCGGTTATATATTAGTTGGAAGCAAAGTTGTGCCCAAGGGGGGATCACTTCAGTCTTCATGGATGATAATGATTTCGGCAGCGGCAGTGTTCGCCTTGATATCCTTGATACGGGGTGTCAGTCTTCCCACAACAGTTATGGGTTGGGGAGCAATCGCCGGGATAGCGGCGGTTTCTACCGTATTGGCCATTGTGACATTTTTAGCAGGCCTTGAGCGGATCGGTCCGACCCGTTCAGCCACCGTGTCCACCCTGGAACCGGTGGTAACGGTGGCACTCGCCGCTTTATTGCTGGGAGAAACTCTCACCCCCGCAAGGCTTGCGGGGGGAGCTCTCATTCTTCTTGCCGTAATGGTGCTTTCTCGCAAGGGTCCTTCCAGGGGTAAGAAGGCTGTTTTTATGAGAAAGGAGTAAAATTCATGAAAATGAGCGTTTTTCAGGTAGATGCGTTTACCGCTAAGCCTTTTAGGGGAAACCCGGCCGCCGTGGTGTTCATGGAGGACTGGTTGCCTGAGCATTGGCTGCAGGGATTTGCAAATGACATGAACCTTTCCGAGACGGCCTTCCTGGTAAAAGAAAATGGGAGATACAGGCTTCGCTGGTTTACACCACGGGTGGAAGTGGAATTGTGTGGTCATGCGACCTTAGCTGCCGCACATGTGTTATGGGAAAATGGGAGAGTATCACCATCCGAAGAAGTGGTGTTTACCACCCTGAGCGGTGAGTTGCGGGCCAGGCGCAAGGAAGAATGGATCGAACTTGTTTTCCCAATGGAAAACGCACATGAAGTACCACCACCAACCGGACTTGCCGAGG
>PWXL01000006.1 GCA_003561145.1 Candidatus Atribacteria bacterium | reverse complement strand
GGGGCGGGCCAAAGCAAACCCTCCGTGCGGACCCCGTACCGAGCGAACAATTCCGGCCTTGGCAAGCCTTTGGAGAACCTTGGCTAAATGCGCTTCCGAGCCGCCGGTTTGTAAGGCAAGGTATTGTGTATTTACCAGGTTCTTCTGACCGGCCATAAGGCCTAGACTGTGAAAAGCGAGTGACGCCGCTTCAGATATGTGAACAAGATGAGCCAATTCAGTAACCTCCTAAACAGATAATATGGTACCAGAATACTTATATTTGTCAAGAACATATCGATTTTTTTTGCTCTCTATAGATGTATTTGTTTTCGCACTTGTAATATAATCCGCTGGGTGCTTGTTGCAAGAGGGAAAAGATGAAACCGTGTTGACTCCCTTAATGCATAGTTGTACAATTTAGCAACAATAGTACTGTAATCATCTATTCTCAGGGGTGGTGAGCATGCCGGCAAAAAAGGTACTTGTCGCTACTGATTTTTCTCCTCCATCGAAGCAGCTCCTCGGATGTTTATTGGAATTTCGGTGTGTGGGAGTTGAGGAGATAGTATTGATCCATGTCGTTGATATACGCACGGCAGGTTTGAGCACCTCCGCTTTTCATTACTACGATGAGGAACAAATGGAGGAAGAATCAGCACGTCTCACCAAGGAGGGCTTCAAGGTTTCCACCCTGGTGCCGGTTGGTGTCCCAGCGCCTGAAATTGTGCACACCGCACGTGACGTGGGAGCGGAATCTATTGTTATCGCTTCTCACGGGGAAGGGTTTATCCGCCAGGTGTTTTTAGGAAGCACGGTCTATGATGTATTGCGGCTGAGCTCGGTACCCGTGTACCTGGAAAAATTTCATGAAGTGGATAGTGAAAATTGTACGCCTGTATGTTCGAGGAGATTACAACGGGTTGCTGTACCTGTGGATTTTTCCCCCTGTTCACATGCAGGAATAGAAACTGTGCGTTCATGGGGGAACATGGTGGGAGAAGTAGTCCTCGTGGCGGTGATTGAGCGCAGCCGTAACATGCAAGAGCTCGAACGGCAGCGTTTGATGACGACTGAAAAACTCACAGCCATAGGCAGGGAGTTAGAACAGGGAGGGGTGCCGGTGCGAATACATGTTGAAGCGGGAACACCCTCTCGTCACATTATCTCTGTGGTGAAGGAAGAGGAAGCGACTCTCTTGGTGGTACCAAGAAGAGGTGGGGGTTTTATCAGGGAACTCCTGCTCGGAAGTACAGCCGAAGCGTTGGCCCGCCGTTCACCCGTACCGGTATTTCTCGTTCCATGCAAGAAGTGGGAGAAAGAGATGCGAAAATAATGAACGCGGACACGGTATTCAGGGCCTTGGCTTCACCAAGAAGATTGGAAATTCTCAGGATGATTGAGAAGAGACCTCTGTGTCAATGTGAGATTGAGCGGGAACTGCCCATTGATAAAACCACCCTTTCCCGTCATGTGAAAATCTTGAAAGAGGCTGGTTTGATAGCAATAGAAAGCAAGGGGGTCATGAAAATACTCCACTTGCGTGACAGCAGGGTCATGGATATTCTCCGTACCGTGGAAGATATTTCGGGCCGGGTGAAAGAGGTGGTATGAGTGTGGCAGGAAGCCCTGCAGGAAGGGCTATCGACACTCATCGAGTACCTGGAACCTCTCCATTTGGTATTAGCCATTTTTCCGGCTTTTCTTATCTCCGGTGCGGTGGCATCGTTATTGGAAAAGGAAAGCATTTTACGCTTTTTCGGTCCTACCGCAAATCGCTGGGTGTCTCTCTCGGTTGCTTCAGTTGCCGGAGCGGTACTCGCGGTGTGTTCGTGTTCGGTGCTGCCGATGTTTGCCTCCATGTACAAAATAGGAGCGGGTATCGGTCCGGCGTCGAGCTTTCTTTATTCCGGACCCTCCATCAACGCAGCAGCAATATTCATTTCAGCGGCTATGTTGGGCATGATCGGGTGGACCCGTTCTCTATCCGCGGTCTTTCTTGCCCTGGCGGTGGGTGTATGCATGGATGTGTTCTATGGACTCAAGCGGCGGAAGGGGGAAGTACCCTCTCCGTCCTCCGTTAGCGCTTTTCCCTGGCGGGGGCTTGTGGTGATCGCAAGCCTGGTGAGTATATATTTTCATCCTCATCCTTTGTATAAAGCTGTCATGCTGGGATTTGCCGTGGTTATGGGTTTTATATTGTTCAGCCGGGAAAAGCGGTCGATGTGGTTCAAGGAAAGCTGGTCGCTGTTACGGATGATTTTTCCTATACTGGTAGCCGGGGTGTTTGTCGCTTCCGCACTGCGTGCCCTTGTACCGGAGGTGGTTATTGTGCGGCTTTTCGGAGAAGGACACTTTCCATCCAACATACTGGCTTCCGTTGTTGGGGCGCTTCTGTACTTTGGCACCCTTGCGGAAGTTCCCATAACCCGCAGTCTCCTTGATATGGGAATGGCTCCCGGTGCGGCGGTGGCATTTCTTTTGGCCGGTCCTGCACTCAGCCTGCCCAACATGATCATTATTAACCGGATCGTGGGATTAAAAAAGGGAATGAGCTATATTGTGCTGGTAGTGTTGTTTTCCGCCCTGGCCGGGTGGATCTATCAGAATGTATCTTAAAGAAGGAGGATGCATAACAATGAAAGTTCAGGTATATGGAGCTGAGAGGTGTGCGAAGTGTCAGAATGTTTATGATAGTATTAAAACCTTCCTTGAACGGCATGGAATCGAAGTTGAGATGGAACATGTAAAAGATTTGGGAAAACTGGCCGAAGCCGGCATCCTGATGACTCCCGGCGTGGTGGTGGATGGAAAAGTGGTTTCCCAGGGCAAGATACCGGCCGAAAAAGATCTGCAACAGTGGTTTTCAGTAGCGTAATGTTGAGGGAACATTGGGATTTACCGCGTAGTAGGATATACAAGCAGCGAATCGTGGGGAGGAGTGCGGATGAAGTGGGTACAAAGATGAGGTTGATAGGGAGGTGAAAATACTGTTCAAGAGTATGATTATTCTCATTGTTGCTGTTATTTTTCTTTTTGGTTCCGCCGCCTGGGGGTTCGAGGTACTCCTTTTCGGGAAAATGAAAACACCGGAGCTTCCGGAGGCGGAGCAATACCCACTTGTTGTGGACCTGGGAGAGCATGAGCTATCAGCGGAAGAATGGGCTGAGCTTGCCGACAGGGTGGGGAAGCGGGTGGTATTACCCTCTATGAG
>PWXL01000228.1 GCA_003561145.1 Candidatus Atribacteria bacterium | reverse complement strand
GGGTGGTCATCTCTTCCCTGAATTGCTCGATTTCAGCCATAAAAGCCTCACTGAACTCCGTGAGTTCCTCATGCGTCAAGGCCTCTGCAACTATAAGCGCCATTTCCTGTACACGTTCCTCTATTTGCCGAATGCTTTCCTGAATCTCTTCACGAACTTCGTGTGTTTCTTCTGTAACTCCCATCATTTCCTCGACAAGTTGGTTCCGAAGACCATCAACTTCTTTGTAAAGGTCTTCCTGTACTTCCTCCAAGGTAATACGTTGCCTGATAAGGGTTTCTTCCAGTGTCTGCAGTTTCAATTGCAGTTCATTCCGTTCACTAGCCGCTCCTTGAAATCCTTCTGTAACATCCGAACGAACTTCATTCACCTCTGTGCGAATGCCGGATACCAGCACGTCAATATAATTGAGCGCAGCCTGAAAGCGCGTGTCAATATTGAGCGATTCCATTTCCTCCCGCAGGGCATCCACTTCAAGAGTTAATTCAAGTATGTGATCCAGAGACTCTTCCAATTCATCAAATCGCTGTTCACCGGCAATAACTCTCTGTGAAATGTCGGACAAACTTCCTTCAAGAAAAACGATCCGCTGGCTCATACTTTCCGAGGCCACGGCAACTTCCTCTATCAGGGAAACCAACTCTTCTCTTTCAAGGATCTGGGCATCCAATTTGGCTTGTTGGGAAAGAAAGCTTGCTTCCAGAGAACGAAGGAGATCTTCCTGAACAGCCAGTTGTTCCTGAATAAGAGCCGCAGCTTCCTCCCACCGCATTGCATGGGCTTGTAGGTGTTCGAGGTCATCGGTTAGCGACTGAACCGTCATATCAGTATCGCTCATCCGCTCTTCCAGTGATGCCACTTCCTGATCCATGTGCTCAAAATCATCCAACCTCTCCTCAACCGAAGTCATAGCATCACGAAATTCCTCCAGATCCTCGGGAATCGCTGCCACCTTTTCTTCAATGTGTTGCAAGCGGAAATCGTGGCGCTGCATATTTTCCTCAGTTGTTGCGAGTCTTCCTGTAACCCCTGGAAAAAGAAATGCCCAAAACACAACAGCCAAGGCAGCTAGAACCAGGGCAACGATCGCCAACAGGGAAACCTGATCATTCTTCACAAACCGTCAACCTCCTCTCCCTTTGAACACGAGTATTATTGAATAAGACGTAGGGCGGTGTTCACTCGTTCAAATACCTGGTAATCATCGTAGAATACCGGGGAATATACATTCCCGAGAATAAAAAGAGCCACCACGGCCACTAAAATCACAATCATATATAGCCAGGTATTACGATGCTCTTTTCTATTGACACAATCAAAATTCCGATTCCAGGTGGGTAACCCCTTCTGAGGAGGTTTCATAGGTGGATACCGCCTCCTGGCTTCCGGTACATTGTGTTCATTCATTCATGATCCGTGAATACACGGCCCGGGCAAAATCCTTTTTTGTACTCCGGTCAACAAATTTCAAAGCAGCAAGAACTTCCAGTTCTTCTTCGGTAAGGGTACCGTTCCTGGTCAAACGACTCAGCTCAGGAATGCGAAAATGTGAAAGATACAAAGAGGCTACCAGGTAATCTCTTCCCTCAGCTGTGCGCACCTTGGCTTCCAACCTATCCACTACCGACACATCTCCGGAGCGGTACAATTCCACAACATCTTCGCCGGACCGTCCAGGAATATTTTTAAAAACCGTATGGATCACTATGTCACCGATGTTTTTTCCTGCTTTTACTTCTTCCCTTGCTTCCCACAACAAGGGAGAAAAATCAATATTCTCCTCTCCCAGGCCGACCTTCAATGCCCGAATCTCAATACCCGTTTCCTGCAATTTCTTCAAGGCTCTTTCCAAGACAGCCTGTCGGGGCTCGCGGTGAGGTCTTTCTTCCTCCAGAGGAACACGGGATGGTACCTCTTTCTCTTCCTCTTTTTCCCATTGAGGAGGAGGTGGAGAGACCGCTTCTTCTTTTTCGGGCGGTTGAGTGGGATGTGATGGTCGTGGAGTGACTTTCTCAATCACCACTTCCTCATCCCCCGTCGTACGCTTCCACAACGGTCTGCGTTCCTGTACTGTTTTTTCTCCCTCCCGTGCTTGCTCCTGCTCACGAGGAAAATCGCGTTCCCGTGGAATTCGCCCCCATTTACGCTTTGTCTCAAGCTCGGAGGTAGGGGTTTCTTCCTTTTTTTGCGATGGTACGGAAGCGGAGGGACGGGAGAATTTTACTCCTTGTTTTCGCTCCAGGTTCATCCTGGAGCGAGGTTTTTTTGTTTCCTCGTATTCATCATAATCATCCTGCTGCCACATTCTTTTCTCCCGGGAACTTTCTCGAAGAATAAGGATGATACTGATCAGAATGGCCACGATAAGAATGGCCAGAATCAACCCGATGATATCTTGAACTCTCAAGCCCTCCATGGCCTCACCTCACTGCTCCTTCCGATCAAAATACACATTTTTTCCCAGTGCGGAAAGCGGAATACCCAGGACCACATCGTCATTGCTTATGCCCTTCTTTCTCGCCATCATTCCAATACGGTACATAATTCGATTATCAACGTTTAAAAGTGAAGCGGTCTTTACAGCTGACCCAAGGGCAATTCCCAAATCCACGAGGCGGAAAGCACACTGCGGTCCTCTGAATTGACTCTTTTCCGCCGGCAAAAGGTCTGTACACCGGTCATACCCGCATGCTCCACAATCAAGTCCCAAAGGTTTTGCATCCTTGAGACCAACTAAAACCACTGCACTTGAAGCAAGAACATTTCTTCCGTCACGCACAAAACCTGCGATACCATTCTCTTCCCCCCACTGTACCATGGCTTCCCCAACCAATATTACCTGCTCACCTTCAAGAATTTCAATGGAAAGAAAGTCTTCTCCTTTTGATTTTGGTGCCGTTCGGGCAGAAATAGCCATGAAACGGGCAACATCGAGTATGGCTTCTATCATCCTGTTCCCTCCCTTGGGAAAATAGGTACTCCAATGCATCTACCCTTCCACCCCCGTACGCCTGTGTGGAGTAGAACGGGTAACGGTAACGTGTAAGAGGGTATATCAGTAAAAATACAGACGGACGTACCATATTCTCCCTTTTACACTGCGTTTCTCCTGTCCCATATTACACTATTTTCGCCAGGATACCAATGCTCTTTTTTTTAATAATCGGCAACATGTCTCTCTTTTTTAACAGTTTTGCTTATCGTCAGGAAGATAGGGTGTTTTGATGAATATCCCGCGTAATGCATGGTGAGAAGACGCGGCCAGATCGTGTCGTTCCCCCGGTTCCAGCCGGCATGCGGTTCCTTCATCTACGGGTATGGCTTGCCCGTCTACTATAAGCTCACCCGTCCCCTCAAGTATGAAAAAGGTTTCTTCGACTTCCCGGTGATAATGTGCACCCATTCTTTCCCCCGGCCTCAGAAGCACTACTCCCCAATCAAGCCGTGGACCACGGAAAAGATATTTAATACCCCAATCCCCATGGCGGAAAGACAAATCTTCCTCTCTCACCAGTTCCATATCACATTCCTCCCCAATAGTGCCCTCATGCGTTACAATGTCCGGCGTAATAACTCTTCAATTCCTTTTTTATCTATAGGACGAGGGTTCTCACGAATATTGCGGCTCACCGCTTCTTCTCGTACCACACCATCGAGCATCCGCTCCGTAATACCCCAATCGCTCAGGCGGGTTCGTAAGCCTATCTCCTTCATCAGCTGTTCAAGGGCATCCGCCACACCTACAGCACGATCTGAAGTATGAGAGGGTATTCCCAAGGTATCCGCTAAGCGTGCATATCGCTCTCTCAAGATCTCTGCATTAAACCGAATAACATGAGGAAGGAAAACCCCACAGGCTTCTCCATGAACCACTCCAAACTCAGGACCAACGATATGGGACAACCCATGTGCCGGACCTGAAGAAGAATTTGCAAAAGACATCGCACTCAACATACTTCCCCGTGCCACCTTTTCACGAGCAACATGGTCATCTCCCCTACGGACCGCCTCAGGTAAATGAGACCACAGGAGGGCAACAGCTTCCAATCCCAATACATCACTCACTGGATTACTGCGGGGGCTTGTATAGGCCTCTATGGCTTGTACTATCGCATCAACACCTGATGTTGCCGTGAGGTAGGGGTTCATTGAATGGGTGAGGAGAGGATCAGTAACCACAACTCTAGCCATCAGGTAAGGACTGCGCAGGCTTTGCTTTAATTTTCTCGCGCGGTCTGTAAGAACCGCATTATTGGTCATTTCCGACCCTGTACCGGCAGTAGTGGGAACAGCAATCCAAGGGCAGCCTGGTTTCAGTAAGGGTTCTCCCTTGAAAAAGGGGATCACACTTTCGCCGTTTCCAAGTACGCCTGCTATCGCTTTCCCACAGTCCAGCACACTCCCACCGCCGAGGGAAATAACCATATCACAACCCCACTGCATCCCCTCACTGATTCCACGGTCTACTGTTTCCAGGGAGGGCTCAGGTTCCACTCCTTCAAATATTTTCATAGGTATGCGGGCACTTCCAAGGGAATCTTCCATCAGTGAGAGAAAACCTGTGCTGCGGGCTGCACTTTTCCCACAGACTACAAGCGCTCTTTTCCCCAATTTTTTAACGATCTTTCCTGTTTCCCTCAACTCACCGGAACCATAAAATATCTCCTTGGGTAAGCGGAAAACGAAAGACGCGTCCATAATACTATTCCCCCACAATTTGAACGAATATGGTGCGGGACCTTGCCCGGTTATCAAAGTCAATGAAGACGACTTCCTGCCAAGTTCCTAAAACAGGCTTCCCTTCAATAATAGGAATAACCAGTGAGGGTCCGCTGAAAGCTGAACGCACATGGGCATACCCGTTACCGTCACCCCAACGTACATTGTGTTCGTATTCATCACGTGAACCGGCTACTTTCTCCCAGTACAAGCGTACATCCTTGATCAAGCCCGGCTCATATTCCATTGTCGTGAGTGTTGCCGTGGTCCCAGGGACAAATAAACACACTATGCCTGAGGTAAGGCGTGAAGAGCCCACCGCCTCTTTGAGCTGCGAAGTGATATTGACGATGTCTGTGTGACCCTTGGTAGAAACTTTTATTTCCCTTGTAACAACCACTTTTTCACCTCCGATTTTTTAAGCCTGACCAGACACCTTCCACTTTTCCCGCTATCCGGAACCGTCGTTTACGAATTTTCCGGGCCTCTTTCTCCAAGGGACAAAGCTCAATCGCTTCTCCCCCTTGAGTGAGTTCACCAATCAGAACACCTTCTCCTCCAATCGCTATAACCAGTTCTCCGTCATTCAATACTGTATCTTCCTCGTTAGTCCGGGCTACAATCCAATCCCCTTCTGCCACAAATGGTCGCATGTATGCCGGGCCTGGCCAGCACAGAGCGAAAAAACAACCTTTCCCTAAAAGATGCCTGGGAAAGGGAACGAACATTTGGATATCATCGAGGCAGACCTTGTCCTCCTCCAGATACAGGGAATTCAGTAACGGGATGTTTACGGAGTCCCTGTCCGGGTTTATTCCTAAAAGATGAGGAAGAACTTCTATGGCACGGGGTTTCGAGGGGTCTCTCCGCAGAAAACCATTCTTTTCCAACTTTTTCAGGTAATAATGCACACTGCATGATGATTGTAATCCAACGGCCCTGCCGATCTCCCTCACAGTTGGAGGATATCCCCGTTTGCGAAAGTATTCTTCTATGAAGAACAGAATCTGTTGTTCTTTGCTGGTAATTTTCTCTTCCGGCTCCATGTTCACTCCAGGCGGTTCCAGCTCTTAAATAACGGGGCAGGTGAGAGTCCTACGGATTCCATCAACTGATTGGATATCCCTCAGTATGTTATCTCCTATTTGCTTGGTATTTTCGGCTTCCACCAGGGAAATGATATCAAAAGGTCCCATTACCCGGTCTACTTGCTTCATTCCCGGGATAAACGCAAGTTCTTTTTTAACGTGGAGAGCTTTGCCGCTCTCTGTACGGATCAATATGTACGCCTGTACCACAATACGTAACTCCCCTGTACATTTCGTGATTGGTACTTGCACACATTCATTATACCAATAAACCAACTCATCACAAAATGTACAAAAGAAGAACCAACCAAGGAGAAAGAGTTGTGATATTTTTCTTTTTTTGACAATCAAAAAGTACATTCATTATAATAAAGAGTCACCATGTCCGGCCGGTATATTTTTCACACTCGTGATTCTGGAAATTCAAAGTAACACCTACAACACAAAAAGGAAGGTTGCCGCAGTGAGAATGAACCGAATGGGGAAACTTGATATCCGCATTTCTCAGCTCTGTTTCGGTACACTTCCAATGGGTCCCCTGCAGGCCGGTATCCCCCTCAACGAAGGTGTTCGCATTCTGCACAAAGCCCTTGAAAACGGCATTAACTTTTACGATACAGCGGAACTGTATGGTACGTATCCGTATTTGAAAAATGCCTTCGAAAAAGAAAAAGATGTGGTGATCGCTACCAAGTCTACCGCAGAAACATACCCGGCCATGGAAAAAAGTCTTTTTGACGCCCTGGAGGCTCTGGGCAGAGAAACAATTGATATCTTTCATCTACATGCTGCACGTGCAAAGCGGGAGGTTTTCCAGGAACGGGAAGGAGCATTACAATGCCTGCTCGATTACAGGGATAAAGGGTTGATTCGAACAATAGGAATATCCACCCATGCAGTGGATGTGGTACAAGAAGCCGCAGTCCACGATGCTATTGATATCGTTTTCCCTATTGTCAATCTTGATGGTTTGGGAATTTTACGCGGAACCCTCTCTGATATGTTGAAAGCGGTGCAAGCTGTGCATCAAACCGGCAAAGGTTTATATGCCATGAAAGCACTCGGCGGGGGTCATTACCTGGATCGCTTCCTTGATGCCATCGAATTTGTCCGCAATTTGCGGGAAATGGACTCGGTCGCCGTAGGAATAGTACGGGAAATAGAACTGGACGTTCATGTCAGTATATTCAATGAGCTGCCTGTTTCTCAAGAAATGCTCACACAATGCCTGGACCGGAAAAAGAAAAAAGTTGTGGTTCTCGGATATTGCAGGCGCTGCCACCGTTGTGTAGAAACCTGCCCTTCAGGGGCAATCAGGATGGGTGAGAAAAAACCCGAGGTTGATCAGCATACATGCCTCACATGCGGGTATTGCCTACCAGGCTGTCCCGAGTTCAACCTGCGTTTCGCATAAATACCACATGCTTGCCCTTGGGGAAAGCTGATATTCTCATACCAATACTACCGTTGGTTTTTCGAAACCATTGAAAGCAGTTGCCGAAGCCCAGGAATAAGCCCCGATGTCTTCCACTATAATTTTGTCATCAAGTTCCAGGGGGGGGATCAATACATCTTCTGCGATCACATCCAATGAATCGCAAGTGGGTCCTGCTAATACGCATGGTTCCAGAGGAACATCACGGTGGAAGGTATGAAAATCAAAGGTGGCTTTATCAAATGGAACCGCTGAAAAGGTTCCATATATACCGTCATCCAAGTAGTACCAGTACCTTCCTGACCGTCGAGCTTTTCCGATAACCTTGGTTATGAGCACACATGCGCTTCCAACCAGACAACGCCCCGGTTCGGCGATTACCCGGATTCCCCTTCTCATACATTCAGAAAGGTGGGGAAATACTGCTTCGGCCATACTTTCTACGCTTTCCACTGGATTTTCATCGCGGGTGAGGTGGAGGGGAAATCCCCCGCCAATATCCACCACCTTGAGCTCAAATCCCTCAGCTGCGGCCTCAGATACAAGATTTTCAACAACCTGGAGCGTTACGGTATAGTTATGTGGATTGTGGCATGGCGAACCTACATGAAAACTGAAGCCAACAGGCCGTAAACCAGCTCCACGGGCTTTTCTCAGCAATTCCATGGCTTCTTGTTCCTCCGCCCCGAACTTGTAAGAGAGATTGATACGGCTCCCTTCAGAAGCCGTCTTGAGACGCAAAAGCACTTCAGCACCGGGAAAAATGGAAGCCATTTTACCAATTTCGTTATCGTTGTCGAAAGTAAAAAGAGAAACGCCCATCTCCTTGGCAAAGCGTATTCCTTTTTTCCGTTTTATAGTATTGGCGAATATGAGGTTTCCGGGTGATACGCCGCAACGCAGAGCGAGCTCGATCTCATTTTTTGAGGCGACATCAAAAGAAGAACCTTCTTCGTGCAGCACCTGCACAATGGAAGGGTGGGGGTTAGCTTTTACCGCATAAAACGGCTCCACTCCAGGAAAGTATTTCTTAAAAGCGCGAAAATTTCTTATGATTGAATCACGCACAATGACAAACAGGGGTGTATCATACTTACCAACCAAATCACTTATTGTTTCTTCACTCAGTACCCGGCCATTCTTGTTCTTCCATACCGCTATTTCACTCACCCGGTTACCCTCCGATACCTTCCCGTACCTCGAAAGAGTTGTGTCAAGTTGTACATGAATGCAAGTATAGTCCCGCCCTCTTCACTTTTGCAAGTCTTCCCAGTATGATATTATCTTTGTTTGTAAATATAATCGCACAACAATAGTAATCGTATAGAAGAGGAGAAGATCGCATGAAACACAGGATTACCTTGATTCCCGGAGATGGGACCGGACCCGAAATCACTGAAACTGTCACAAGTGTCCTGCAAGCTCTCGAACTTCAGGTAGAATGGGACATACAGGAGGCCGGCGCCGACGTTATGGAAAAATATGGTACCCCTCTCCCCAGGGCAGTTCTTGATTCTATCAGACGTACACACGTTGCCTTGAAGGGACCCATCACAACTCCAATAGGAACAGGCTTCCGCAGTGTGAATGTCGCCTTGCGGAAAGAGCTTGATCTTTTTGCCTGTGTGAGACCCTGCAAAAGCTATCAAGGGGTCCGTTCCCGTTATGACAATATTGATCTTGTGGTTGTTAGAGAAAATACGGAAGATCTGTACGCCGGCATTGAATTCGAGATGGGGAAACCCGAAACACTGGAACTGTCTCGCACGGTAGAAAAACTTGGTGGGGGGCGAATCCGTCAAGATGCCGGGATAAGCCTGAAACCAATTTCGGTGTCTGGTACAGAACGTATTGTGCGTTTTGCTTTTGAGTATGCCCGTCAGCATCAACGCAGGAAAGTGACAGCTGTGCACAAGGCAAATATCATGAAGTATTCTGACGGACTCTTCCTCAAAACAGCGAGGGAAGTTGCTGCGAAATTCCCGGATATAGAATTCGAAGACCGCATAGTTGACAATATGTGTATGCAGCTTGTACAAAAACCCGAACTGTATGACGTGCTTGTCATGCCCAATCTGTACGGCGATATCGTTTCGGATTTGGGAGCGGGACTCATCGGGGGTTTGGGTGTGGCACCGGGAGCCAACCTGGGTAATCATTACGCTGTCTTTGAACCCACGCACGGATCTGCTCCCCGGTACAAGGGGCACAACCGGGTAAATCCCATGGCCATGCTTCTTTCCGCCATGATGATGCTGCACCATATTGGCGAGGAAGAAAAAGCCGGCCGTCTCGAACGTGCTTTGGCACATGTCATCAGTGAAGGTAAAACTGTAACGTACGACATGAAACCATATCGGGACGATCCAACAGCCGCCTCCACCTCTCAAGTGGGGGAAGCGATCATTGCCTCGATGCAGAAAGTTTAGGTGAAATCTGTGAGGCTGGGCCGTTTTTTGAACCCCTACTCCCAATGCATAATTTACGGTGTAGTGAAGGATGACACAATAGAGGAAATCGAGGAAAAATCATTCTTTTCGACTCTCACCGTGAATGGTAAAACCTACGCACTGGAGGAATTGAAAATCCTTCCACCTGTCATTCCCTCCAAAGTGATAGCTGTGGGCTTGAACTATCGGGACCATATCGAGGAATTCGGACACCGCATGCCCGACAACCCTGTCCTTTTTATGAAGCCGTCAACTGCTGTTATCGGTCCCGGTGAAGCAATCATTTTGCCTTCCATTTCCCGCCAGGTCGATTATGAAGCTGAACTAGCGGTAGTCATTGGAAAAAAAGCTCGCCATGTCATGGTCGACCGGGCAAGGGAGTATATCCTGGGATATACCTGCTTCAATGATGTCACCGCCCGGGATGTGCAACGCTCAGACGGTCAATGGACGCGGGGTAAATCGTTCGATACCTTCGCACCACTTGGACCCACAGTGGAAACCGAAGTGGAACCGGCCGATCTTGCGGTGTCCCTGAGGGTAAATGGGGAAATCCGGCAGTCTTCCTCCACTTCCTTCCTTCTCTTTCCGGTAGAAGAGCTAGTCGCTTTCATCAGTGCCGTCATGACCCTCCTTCCCGGAGATGTCATCGCTACCGGTACCCCCTCGGGAGTCGGGCCCCTCCACTCCGGAGACTGTGTCGAGGTGGAAATAGAGGGAATTGGGAAACTTTTCAACCCTGTTCAGGAGGAATAAGAGCCGTGTATGAAGTATTGGGGATCATCTTCGCGCTCATAGGGTTGGGCGCGCTCTTGCGGGCGGTACGGGTTTTTCCTCCCGAGTCAGCACATGTCCTCAATCGTTTTGTGTTTTATATCGCTTTTCCCTGCCTGGTTTTCCGCTCTCTGTGGCAAGCGGATATTGAAGCAGCTTTGTGGGCGATACCTCCACCGGCCTTTCTTCTGATCAGTCTCACCTTCATCGCTTCATATTACCTGGCAAAACAATGGCTTTCACTCAAACAGGAAAGTGCGGGAAGTTTCGCCATGTGTGTATCTTTCGGAAATACCGCTTTTCTCGGATACCCTTTTATCCTGGCTTTCCGCGGTGAACAAGCTTTACCTCCCGCGATCTTTTTCGACCAGATGGCAAACTTCCTCTCTCTGTACTCGGTTGGAGTTGCTTTTTTTGTCTACAACCGCACAGGAAGATTTACGTTTCGGAACTTCCGGGAGATACTGAAGCTTCCGCCATTCATAGCTTTTCTGCTGGCATTGGTTTTACAGCAAGCCCCTCTCCCTTCTTTTGCCCTGACCATCGTAGATTCACTGGCAGATACCACTGTACCCGTTATTATGGTGGCTATAGGACTCTCGCTTTCCGCCAAACATATCTCGCGTTTTTTAAAGCCTCTCCTTACGGGTACAGTAATTAAATTGGCGCTTTTACCTCTTTTCTTCCTTATCGTTGTCAGTTTTCTCCCTCTTCAGGAGCTGTACCGGGAAGTAATGGTTTTACAAGCGGCTACCCCGACTCTCATGATTTCATATGCCCTTGCGTCTATTTATAACCTGGACCTCGATCTCTGTTCCAGTTTCATCTTTCTCACTACTGTAGTATCGCTTGTTTCGCTTCCTCTTTGGAGCCTGTTAGTCCCTTATATGTAATCGTAACCGAAGAGGTCCGGCCGTATACACATCACCCAGCGCCACAGCTTGAAGAACCACTTCGCCGCTCATGCCCTCAAGGGCTCGCGTGGTTTCGGAGAGATTCGCGGCGGATATAACACCTACGCGGCCTTGCTGAGGAAGTATGCCTCTTCTTACCCCCAAGGTATTCAGGTCTTGTAGGAGCTCACCCATGAGGAGCTCAACGTTTGTTTTTCCTTCCTCGAGGTTCAGTGTTCGTTCCATCACCACTTCACCATCAGAAAAAATAAGACGGTTTTCATCCACTAGAAAACGGGAAATAACCGGCTCTCCTTTCAGCACATTAATCGAGGCAACAAGCCGGACCACATGTTCACTGGCAGCACCGGTCATCCATTCAAGGGCCTGGGTGAAGTTATCTTCCAGCACAAAGATTGAGCGTTGGGTATCTACATCTCTTCCGGCTCCCGCCAATACAGCCAATTCATCGGCCCGTCGAATAAGACTTACTAAAAATTCTTCCGCCTCACGCTCAGCCATGGCTTGTGGAGCGATGGCTCGTAATATTTCTTCATCATCCCGAAAGAGAATTTCACCCTGCCGAATCGCCATTATAGCTGTACGCAACCGGGTCAATTCGACTTGGAAAAGCTGAATGTCCTCCCGTAGTTCATCCCGTTGACTCCGCAATTCTCTCACTTCAGTCGAAAGCGAACCCACTTGTTCTTCAAGTGCCACGCTTGAAACCTGTAAATCCCTCTCTCTCTGTTCAAGTTCTCCAATAAGCTGCTGGTAATTTTCTACTTCACGGCGGGCAGCGGCGAGTTCCACATTGCGCTCTATCACCTCGAGGTTCAGTTCCTCCAACCGTTCCCGCAGTTCAGCCATGCCAAAAAGCGCTGTTCTCACATCTTCAGAGGCCAGGCTTAACAGTGTCAAAGTCACCGCCGCGATGAGGATACCGGTAACTATACTCATGAGAACCGCGGTATAACGCGGGCGAAGCTTCCACACCGATAACCTGCGTTTACCAATGCGCCGACCGAGAATATCCCCCAGGTAGGCGATAACCCCGCTGATAAGCAATATCGAAAAAATTAATAAAAAAGACGAAAAATCCATTGTTCACTCCCCGTCGATTCTCCTGGAGCCTGGAATAAAAAATCCTCAGTGGCTATCTTTCACCCACAACAATATCATACCGGCAGCTACCCCGATGAAGTTCCCAAACCATGCTCCAAAAAACGGACCTATTGTCCCACCCTCCGCAAGAGCTCCAGTCAAAGAAAAAAACACGTAATAACCGAAAACTATCAATATACTTATACCGATACCTACTGATTTGCCTGCCCGGGGCGATGTAACCCCCAGGGGAACCCCTAACAGGGCAAACACAAGACAGGCGAATGGTATAGCTGTTTTCTGCCAGAGCATAAGTTCCAAAGGAGCAGTATGCTGTCCCCGTTTTCCTTCGCGGTCAATGAAAGCGGAGAGTTCCGCAAAACTCATTTCCTGGGGCTTGCGTCTTGCCTCGACCATCTCCGCTATTGTTTGCCGCGTGGATATCACTTCCCTCTGATAACGGACAACCCGTTCGACCCTGCCTGCCTCGTCCATTTCGTAATACACGCCATTGAGGAAAACCCACTGGTTGGTCCCAATAAAGGCTTGTTCCGCGTTAATGATACGGGTGAGGCCTCGCTGGTCAAACTCCTGTACAATAACATCATGCAGTTGACCTTTTTCCCGGTCGATACGTTTGACATAAAAAACCCGTTCCGTGCCGGGCACGCTTGTATCGGTAAAAAATGTGTTTTCCTGTACCAGCCAATCCGGTAGGGCGCTCTCCTCTCCCACGACCTGCTGTAAACGTATAACGGATGCCGGTAAGGCCCATTCACTGAGAATGACGGTTCCTGTGCATGCCCATAGCGCGAGCAGGAAAAAAGGAAGTGCTCCTCTCTTCAGGCTTATTCCGCTCGACCTGAAAGCGATCACTTCACTTCCCGCTGCCAGTCGGCTCATAGTGAGCAAGACCGACAGCAGCACCGCCATGGGCAATACATAAATAAGAAATGATGGAATACTATAGACAAAAACTCTTACAACAGTCCCGAAGGCTAAACCCGCTTGCAACCACAAACGGGTCAGTCGGAAAAGAAGGTCACCGGCTGTCAGAATAGTAACAAACAGAGTAACCCCGAAGGCAAAATTTACCACTGCTTGTTTGAGGATATATCGATCCAGAATTGTCATAACTGACTGTCGATTTTTGTAATGAAAAAGATTTTCATCTCACAGGTTAAACCGTTCACCCAGGTAATGCTTCCGGCTCAATTCGGATTCTATAATTTCCTTCGATGTTCCGGAAGTTAAAATACTTCCCTCAAACATGATGTAGGAGCGATCGGTGATTGCCAGGGTTTCTCTCACTGCATGGTCGGTGATAAGTACTCCGATATTACGGGAAGCCAAAAACTGAATAAGTCTCTGAATCTCTTCGACTGCAATGGGATCGATGCCGGTGAATGGTTCATCCAAAAGCAGGAAAGATGGTGAAGTTGCTATGGCTCTGGCAATCTCCAGCCGCCTGCGCTCACCACCCGAGAGAAGATTTGCCTGGGAACGAGAGAGGGGTGCAATGCCGAACTCTTCCAACAACTCGTTTCTCCTCTGTAACACTTTTTGTCGTGGCAAACCTTGCATTTCAAGCACCAGGTCTATATTTTCCTGTACGCTTAAACGGCGGAACACCGATGCTTCCTGGGGAAGATACCCAACCCCCATGCGTGCACGTGAATACATTGGATATGGGGTAAGCTTCAAATCGTCAAGATAGACGGTTCCGCCATCCGGTTTGACCAAGCCGACCATTAAATAAAATGTTGTGGTCTTTCCTGCACCGTTAGGTCCCAATAAACCTACGATTTCACCTCGGCTTACTTCAACGTCAACCTCGTTCACAATACGCTTACGATTGTATGCCTTGGAAAGTGTCTCTCCCCGCAGCGTTGTCCAATGACCGTTGTTCAATCCCGTCACCACCATCACTGGGTTATGGTGATCTCTACATCACCTTCAACTCTGACCCGACCTGTTTCTAAAAACACCAGTACCTTTTCTCCACGGAGAGTACTGTCCTCTCTGCGTATCCGTGCATCACCTGAAAGTTCAATCACATCATCTCCCTCCCGGAACATAGCTCGTGAAGAACGCCCTTCCCACCCCGGCCGGGTAAGTGTTACCGAGGAAGCAAACCAGGCTTTTGAGGGAAAAGAGTGCTCTATCGAAAGAGCGCGTACAGTATACTCACTCAACTCCAGCAGTGGGTCTCCCTTCATTACCATGCGTTCACCGGTAAAATCAAAATCAACCTCTGCGGCGGAGAAAGCGTATTCATCGCTCACTCCCCTCACCCGGGAAAGCCGGGCTTGGTTTTTTTCCCCGGAAAAAAACATTTCCTGTGCTTCCACTCTCGCTCCCTCCCAGGTAATAATGATTTCTCCTGAACTGGTGGCTTCCTGGGTGCGGGTATCCAATTCCAAATAGGGACACACCATGGTCACCCCCTGCCAGGTGATGGTGGATTCCCCCTGGGCATAGATACGACCCGTTTCCTCGTCGTACTCGGCCATGGTAGTCCGAATAACCACTTCATCCTCAACCGCTTCCGCCCATGCCGGTATAAGGGCGAGCAACACCGCTGCAATGTGCACAAGCAAACCCGAAAATACCTTTTTCTTTCTCACGCTTTCTCCTCCTCAGAAGTTTACTCCTCAGAAGTTTACCGGGAAAAGCCAGCTACCTTGAAGCGTACTTCAACCTCTTCCTCCAGCCGAACCTTGCCGCTGTGAGGGTAAATGGTTCCAGACCCCGCACGTATGTGTGCCGTCCCCGTGTCCATTGAAATATGCTTGAGCAGAAATACTTCCCTGTCGCTTGCCCAGGTAAGGCTTTCTCCGCTGATTGTCCCCTCTTCTTGCGATTCCAATCGGATCGTTGCAAGTTCAATACGACCCAGGTCGATATCGACATTTCCTGTTTCCGCCTGTAACCGCAATGGAGGAAGCCGGTCACGATACAGCTCACCCTCCACGTCCTGGAGGTGCAACATGGAATTCCGTTTAATTATTGAACGGGATTGGATTTCCCATTCCCTTCTTTCTCCACTGAAGGCGCTTATTTCAGCCATCTCAAGGTTTACCTCAAGTTGGGCCGGCTCATACACCATCTCCTCCCCTTCCTCCCCAAGGGGAGGAGATGGCGGAATGCTTCCCCAAAAATAATATCCGGTCCAGAAAAGAACGATGATAGAGGAAATTATGAGAAGAAAGGTCCCTCTGTCAGGGCTCCGTCTCATCGGCGAGTTGGTAGTAAACCATCGTAAAGCCTTCTTGAGCGAGCTTACGAGATGCTGCAGCACCTTTTTTATTTGAATCGGCATAGATCAGGTGTACCTCATCGGGGTGAAGGCCTTCTGTTATATTGTCGGTATTCGCACGTTGGAGGTAACGCACACCATGATGACCGGGAAAGGGGTTTCCCTTTTCCTCCCGTAAATCAAGAACCACCAGTTCCGAAGTTGCAGAAGCTACATCCTCTATATCCTCTTTTCTCAGACCATCATACCAAAATATTTTTTCCAATTTTTCCATCCATACGGATGGTCGCGTCGCTCCAATAATCATATCCGAAATCGTCCCATCAGGATTCACGAGATACGAGGTGGGTAAACCTACAATTCTGTACCGGCTCGCTACCCCGCTTCCCTCATCAAGGGCAACGGTATATGTAAGACCAAGGCGGGAAACCATCTCTTGTACTTTCTCCTCAGGCTCTGCAATATTCACAGCCACTACCCTTAAACCTCTTACAGAAGCATGTTCCTGGTACAATTCCTCCAAATGAGTCAGTTCCTCAGTACAAAATGGACACCAGGTGGTAAAAAAAGAAATGATGAGCGGGTAACCCGTCCAATCAGACAGTGAAACGGAATCCCCGCTCAGACCCGGCAGGGTAAAATCAGGAGCCTCACGGGCATGTATCAACCCGCCACCTGCACACCACACAATTACCAGCACCAGACCAAAACAAATAATCCTGCTCAGTCGCATACAGTGGTTCTCCTTTCATATTCTTTACAAGTATACTCTTTTCAATGCTTGCCCGTTCCCCTTCATTCCCGGTAAGGATATGATATAGTAAAAAGCGGTATTTTCTATAGTGCCTGAAGAAGGAAGTAGAAGAAAACATTCAGGAGGACACAGGCGGTGATGGAAACATGTGGAACCTGTTTCTCCGTTATCGGTTATTGCCTACCAAAGTCTATGCTTTGGCAACACGGATAAGAGTGAAGGATCAAGATGAAAAAGTCGCAATACTTAAACGGTAAAAAGGGTACTCACGGATGGTTTGCCTTGGGCGATACTGGTTCATCTGGAGGGGGCACCCCCAGGAGATGACCATTGGTAATCACATGCGTTCCTTCCCTCGCTCGATCAGATAGTCCACCATTTCCCGGTTGATTAATTTTTCCGCTACCTGTCTCCCTTGAACCTTGTATGTACCGTCTTTCACCCGTTGCTTGATTTCTTCAACCAATTGTTCTCTCATGGACGCAATCTCTCTATAACGGCCTTTCAACCGGATCAACTCCCGCGCTGTTGGAGAAGGTGTAAGCCGGTCATCTCGGGTTTTTTTCACACCGGTTCTCTCGGCTTTTTCTTTACCCTCCGCACAACGGTCCTGATACAATTTCATTATCGACTCCACCTGGTTTGATTGTATCTTCATACCCGTATCGCACCCCTTCGTATCCCACTCATCTCTACACCTGTACATCGACCGATGCAAAGGAAACTTGAGTCAATGCCGATTTTTTTTGTGTTTTTCCGATTCGCTTTGCCTGTGCTACACTCATTTTTTTACACTTGTATTATACACCGAAAAACTACTATACATAAGTGCAAACATGAGTTCAATGGGAAAAATATCCTGCCACATGGATGGTCCAGGTGGAGAAAATTATGAGGGAATGCTGCAACAGAAGGAATCAACGCCTAGCGCAACATGATTGACGCTCGATCAATTGGGGGGGAATAATCTCCACCATCGGTGAATGTTCCTCAACCTGTGACATAAGTTTCATTAATATTTTCACACCTCGCTGTCCCATGTCAAATTTTGGTTGCCTGATTGTTGTGAGAGATGGATACACATAAGAGGCAAGAATGATGTCATCAAAACCGACCAGGGAAAGATCTGAAGGTACCATGATTCCACTGGAAAGAAAGGCATTCAATGCTCCTATCGCTACGAGATCTGAACTCGTTACTACTGCTGTAGGTCGCAACGGTGAAGCCAAGAGTTTTTTTCCGAGGGAAGAACCTATTTTCACCCTGTTCATCTGCTCTTTTTCCACCAGTATCCATTCCCGTCGAACTTCAAGACCACGTACTTTCAATATCCGAATAAACTCTCGCAGCCTCTTGATCAGGGGTAACAAATAGGGAGGTTCGGAAAGGTAAGCGATATCACGGTGACCCAAACTGTAGAGGTAATCAACTGCAAGACGGATACCTTCTTCATTATCCACCACTACTGATGACCACGAATTGTTGGGAGGGTATACATCAATCAAGATCGATGGTGTATGTGTCTTTTCCAGCCGTTCCCACAAACGGTCGTTAAGCAGGTTATATCCAATCACCACTCCACCTGCCTGTTGACGCAAGGCAAGTTCAAGATAGTCATCTTCCCTGTTACGCTGGTATCCCGTATCATAGAGAACTATATCAAAACCCTCCTTGCGTGCTGCATCGGCTACGCCTTTTGCCAGTTCAGAATAAAAGGGGTTGGTAATATCCGGCACAAAGAGCGGGAGTATATTGGAACCCCGGGTTTTCAGGTTACGCGCTACCATGTTCGGCCTGTAATCCATTTTCCGTATAGCTTCTCGAATTTTCCCTTTCGTCCCTGGTGCAACGGTGGCGGTTTTATTGATGTAATGAGACACCGTTGACTGGGCCACACCGGCTTCCCGTGCCACATCGCGCATCGTGGCTTTGGTCCGGTTTCGGTCGTTTGAGCTCACTGAACAAGTACCTCCCGTGCATAGAAAAACTGTAAAAGGATGAACAATGAGTGGGTTTTCCTTGCAACATGGGCGACACACCACCATGCCCGCTCTCTCATGACCCGTGAGAGCGGGCATGGTGGTGAAATATGCTCCCGAAGTCTCTCTCATATATGTAAGAAAATGTTGTGTGAGTTTCCTTTTCCACAGCTTCATTCTCTCGCCGTGTTGTATGACACACCCTACATTGTCACCATTACTTTCAGGGGGTTTCCCCTCTTTTCCCTGGACACAACCAGTGCTTCCATCAGCTGATCCAGAGGGAAACTGTGAGTGATGAGAGGAGAGGTATTCACCAAACCACTCTGAATGGCTTCAAGAGCCTCTACCCACGTAAAGGCAGCCAACCAAGAGAACTTGATTGTTTTATCCCAAAGGATCGACTGCAATGCGGGTACTTCCACCTTATCGCGGTCCCCCGGAAGACCGAAGTATACAATCAACGACCGGCGTCCGCTGATTTCCAGGGCAAGATGCATGGCTTGCGTGGAACCTGTAGCTACAATCACCCTTTCGGCCATTTTCCCCCGGGTCTGCTTGTTTATTTCTTGTGTGATATCAGCGCAGTAATACTGGGAAGAAACATCGCTTGTATTCATTAATACATCTGCTCCCACTGTTTTCCCCGTCTCGAGACGATAGTCGCGGGTTCCAGCCAGGATGACTCTGCCGGCTCCGCTTGCCTTGGCCAAAGCGACAATGGACAATCCAATGGCTCCCGGACCCAAAACAACCACCGTATCCCCCAATGAAATATCCAGGTTTTTTACTGCATAGGTCCCGCAGGCCAGTGGTTCAGTAAAGGCTCCGGCCTCATAAGACACGCTTTCCGGCAATCGGTATACATGCTGGTAGTGGGACAAGACGTATTCTGCAAAAGCTCCGTCGGCCGAAACACCCAGGACACCCTTGTTCTCACAGAGGTTGACCTGCCCACGGTGACATACCTCGCAGGTATTACAATATTGTACCGGGTTCACTGTTACCCGGTCTCCTGGCTGGAAAAGGTTTTTTGAGGCGGGGATATCCCCTACTTCTGCCACCTCACCGGAAAATTCATGTCCCAATACAAGGGGTCCTTTCCCATCCGGTGTTTCCAATGATGACTCACCCCAGTAGTAAGCTACATCGGAACCACACACCCCACAGGCCTTTACCCTGATGAGAAGTTGATCAGCAGCCGGACTGGGTATCTCTCTTTCTTCGAGTTGCATAGATTCAGGCTCCTGGAAAATCCAGGCTTTCATTGTGCCGCTACTCATAATTTTCCTCCTTCCTCACATATTCAAACGGGAGAACAAATCCCGGAGATAACGAATGGAGTCAGAGGTAATATCCCAGGCGTTCGGCCAGAAACACAAGTCTATGCACCACCATGGCGAGCCATACCCGTTTTCAACCAGCGCTGGAATAACCTGCTCAAAATCTACATACCCGGTCCCAAAGGGAGCATGGGTGCTGGTCTCATCATCGTGTAAAGTATTGTCGGAATCGATTAGGTGTACGTGACCCACCTTTCCTCGCAGCATCCGTAGGAACTCCATCACTCCACCAGGCAAGATCTCGCGCGGTTCCCTCTGTTTCGCACCAACCACGGCACACATTTGTGCGTGGCTTGTATCAAAGAGAACGGAGAAGTTAGGCCGCTTCACTGCATCGTACATTTTTACAATCTCAGAGGGTTTATTGAATATGAAGCCCGGTTCGAACTCCCATACTATCTCTTTGTTTACCTGCGCCGCCTTATCTGAGCATTCCCGGAAAACAGATACAACTCTTTCCCAGGTCTCTTGATAATCCCAGTCAGCAGGGAAGGGAGTACCGCTTACCGTGTCGACCCTGAGTTTCCGGAAACCACAATCTACACACAATTCAAGTGATCGATCAAAAGTATCATGGTACTCGGTCAAAACCTCGGGTTTACCGGCGGCAAACGGGAGATGCCAGAGGTCGGGAACATAGGCACTTACGCCCAAACCGTTTTTCTCCAGGAAATCAACCAACCGCTTGCGGTCTTCTTTGGTGGGGTATAAATCGGGGTGACCATGAGGCTTGAACCCGCCCAATTCAATGCCATCGAAACCAAACTGGGAAAGCCTGGTCACCACCTCATCCAGCATGACGGGGTGGTCTGAGTAAGGTCCGATAACATACGCCCAGCTACCGATTGATATCTTTGCTTTCGGCATGTATTCATACCTCCTTTGGCTCCTATGTGTCAGGAACTTTTTTCATGAAAACGTATGCATACACAGTATAACAAACCAGTGAAAAAAATCAAAACACACTGACACTTGCTCTTTGTAACCTGAGGGGAGTACGCGGAGACCTGAAGTCGGCGAGGCATAGACAAGACAGAACATAATACTCAATGAACATGATTTGAGAGGAACCCATACTTGAGGGAGAGAATAATTGTACCACAGGGAGGTGAGTTCAATGCGCATTTCAACTGTTTGGAAATTCGTCCTTATTGTTTGTGTATTGTCAATTCTTGTGTGCCCGGTGATACATGCCTCATCCGTTCATTCCTCCTCGGTTTTCGGAGAATACGGTATTACTCCCGAAGGATACGCACAGGTGATGTTCGACTCCGGCTATAATCTTTATCAGCGCGGTGAGTTGAAGAGAGCGGTTGAATTTTTCACCGAGGCAGTGTCGGCTTGGCCTGAATTCTCCAAGGCATGGGAATGGTTGGCTCGCACCTACCAGGAAACCGGCCGTTACAGGAATGCCATCGTGGCCTGGGACCGGGTGTTACAACTCGATCCCGGTTATGAACCTGCCAGGTATTTTAAGCGGGCCGTACAAAAATGGAACCAATATGGAAAAAGCGCCTGGCAGGAATATGAAGCGGGCCATGTTGCATATGGAGAGGGAAACTTCTTCGAAGCAGCTTACCATTTTCGACAGGCGATATCTGAAAACCCTTCTTTTGATCTTCCCTACTACTGGCTCGGTGTCACCTCACTCCAACTGGGGGACGCGTTAAACGCTGAGTGGGCACTGGAGCGTTTTCTCGCCCTGAACCCCGGCAATCCTGAAGGGGAGTACTGGCTACGGGAAGCACGGCGAAAAATACAGAGCCTTCAGAGATAAGAAAACGAGTTTTCAGCTCCCCTGCATGGCCCGCAGATAACGCTTGACTGAGCGGTCGTACGTACGTTCCACATCAGGTGGAAAAAGACAGCCAGGGAGCTCACCCTGAGAATTATGGTACATTATGCATTCACAACATACACCCTTGCGAGGGCATGGGTCATAGGTGCAGCTGCACCGTGACTGATTTTTTTGTAATTTACACTCCTGCATAGACATTTTCCTCCTTTCTTTCTTCGTTGCAGACTGTTTCAGGGATTTTGATTCTACCCTCGTATAGAAGATAGCCGCGGGTGACTTCATAATACATTTTTATCCGGTGATACACACCCAATACAGGTCCGTACTTTTCTTCCTTATGGAAATGCGATATACCCCAGAGGGGAATCATAGCAACCTTTGACGCAAAATCACGGGCAAAACGGGTGAGGAATACCTCCACTCCGAATCGAGCCCAGGAAAAGTCAGGAAGGTTGCGCACCCATTCCCCCCGCAGTGCCCTCTGGCCATTAAGAATAGGACACAACCGCTGGGCCAGGTCACTTGTTCCACGCCCCCCCCTGAACACGCCGATAGACATATCCATACCTGGGTTGCGGGATAAGGGTTCAACAAGGGCCGCCATGTGTTCTTCCTGTAAGTTGATAAGATCAGCATCAAGAAAAAGATATATATCGCTTGAGCTGGCTTTACGTATGCCGTCCACAAGCGAAGCCGCCTTCCCACGGTTGGTCTTTGAATGGATGACCTCTACCGGGAACCGGCTGGCTTCTTCTGTGGTGTTATCTGTTGAACCATCGTCGATAACCAAAACCTTATCAACAAAATGAGCTCCACACAGCACTTTCAATACACTGGGGAGCCGGGGAGCTTCATTATAGGCGGGTACGAGCGCAGAAACACTCCGTCCATCAAGCATAATTTCAGCCTTTTTGTTCCCTTTTTCGATGTTGTCTTTGAATTCTGCATAAAAACCTTTAGAATATTATACACAATACGGCAAGAAGGAAAAGAGATTTGTCATCCAACAACGCTTTCAACCACATGTACCATCTTGGCCTCGCCCTGTTGCTTTTGTATGTGATTTATCTCCTGCGGGTTGTGCTTTTACCCTTCGCCTTGGGAGGAATCCTGGCGTATGCGCTTACACCTGCCACTCAAACTTTGAACAGGAGAGGATTATCCTGGAAGATGTCCGTATTGATTATCTTCCTTGGACTTTTACTGTTTTTCCTTCTGCTTTTTTTTCTCATCATTCCCGAAACTGTTTCTCAATTTAGAACATTGGCTGATGACTTGCCCGATTACACAGAACGAATCATCGGCATAACCCAGGCGATTGACGAACGTTACCCCGGCCTCAACATTTCCGAAACGGTTGAGGATTTTCTGCTCGACCTTTCTGAAAATCTGCAAGCATATCTCACAACGGTTCTGCGTAATATCGTGGACCTGGTCACACTGGTGGTGACCATTCTTTTTTTTGGATTCATTCTTACCCCCTTTATACTGTATTATTTTTTGGTTGATGCAGTAAAGATACGGCGTACGCTGGTGGGTCTGTTCCCACGGGACAAGAGACGTCACTATATCGCAATTGTCCGCGAGATCGACAGGGTGCTCGGCGGTTTTATCAGGGGCAGGTTGTTGCTTTGCCTGTTTGTGGGTGTATCTGTGAGTGTTGTTCTGTATCTTTTAGGTATCGAGTTTCCACTCGTAATCGGTTTTTTCGCTGGCCTGGCAGATATTGTCCCATACCTCGGCCCCGTGGTGGGAGCCTTGCCGGCCCTGGTCTTTGCTGCAACCAAGTCTCTATGGATTTTTGTGGGAGTATGCCTGGCTTTTATCCTGATCAATCTGGCTGAAGGCGTGGTCATAGTTCCCCGCACCATGGGAAAAGAAACAGGCCTTCATCCTCTCACTGTTTTATTCGCTCTCATGGTCGGGGGACAGTTATATGGAGCCTTAGGTCTTATTCTTGCCATTCCGGTAGCCGGAGTACTCAAGGGTTATATACAATTTTACCGCAAACGGCCCCAAGGGAAACCAGCCTGATATGTTCTCACAGAAAATTCACCCTCGCAGATAGTTAAACCAGTTCTTTTACAAACTTATCCAGTGCGGTCAAGGTTTCCGCGGCGCTTTGGCGGAGGACAAATACAGCCCGTTGATCAAAGGAGGTGGGTTCCCTGTTTATCACCCCAAGGACAGGAGCCAGAGAAGGCAGGAAGTTTGCCGGGGAAACCTGCAGGCTTGACCCGATCACCATGAGAGGATGGCAGCGGGCTAATTCTTCTGCTTCCTGGAATACCGGGGGAAGCATATCACCGAACAATACGACCCGCGGTCTCAACAAACCGCCACACCCGCAAAGCGGTGGAACGCGGCTCTTTACCTGTTTTTCTACTTCCGTTGTAGGCGTATCCGAACCACACTGTTCACAAAGGAAAGAACGTAAATGACCGTGTATTTCAAGTACTCTTTTCGAGCCGGCGCGCCGGTGCAAGTCATCGATATTTTGCGTGATAACCCCGTTGGTCAATCCCTCCCGTTCCCATCGTGCGAGAATGTGGTGGGCCAGGTTAGGTGCAGCGTCACGGAAACGCAAAAGAACGGATAAGCCCAAGCGGTAAAAAGTACGGGGGTCTTCCCGCAATGTCCTCACCGACAGGATTTCCATCGGGTCAACGTTTTCCCACAGACCGGTGCCGGGAGACCGAAAATCGGGTATACCGCTTTCAGTTGAAATGCCCGCACCAGTAAGTACGATCCAGGGCTTTTTCTGCACCAGTATATGTGCTGTATCTCTTATCATTTTCTCGTCCACGGTTCTCCTCCTCTTCCTCCACCTTCCCTTGCCAATTATGATACAACACCAGTATAATCATTGCTAAGTTGATCTTCGGGAGGATAGAGAATGCGACGTAACACACAAAATCTTGTCATACAGGCACTTCTTATATCTCTTTGCGTGGTGCTCACCCGTTTTGCAAGCGTCCGCCTTGCTTTTGGCGGGGTCGAAGGAATACGAATCGGCCTCGGGGCTTTACCTCTTATCATGGCTGGAGTATTTTTCGGTCCTGTGTCAGGTGCAGTGGTGGGAGCAACAGCTGATATAGTGGGGTATATCTTGAGCCCACTCGGTCCCTATATGCCTCACTTCACCCTTACCGCAGCATTACAGGGTTTCATTCCCGGGTTGTTTTTTACTTCTCGGCTTTCATCACTGAGAGCCTATCGATTGGGAAACAGAGGGGCTCTTTTCATCGGCATTATTCTCTCACAGGTTACGGGCGGTTTGATTTTAACTCCTTTTTTTCTTCATATCCTGTTTGATATACCCTGGGGTATCGTCATGGTCCCCCGCATGGTAAGTGTCCCGGTGCAGGTTGTTTTATATTTCTACCTCTTCTCACTCCTCCTGAAAGCTCAACCTGTAGCCATTCTTATGCCACAGGTTTCACAGCGGCAAAAATCTTCTTAGGGACTGCACCCTGCCTTGATAAGCACAGCCCCCGGGAAGATTCGGTGCTTCAATCAACCACCTTCAAAAATCGGTTTTTCCTCCCTGTAATTCCATTCAGTGGGATTGCTAATATACTCCAGAGTATTGTATAAAAGGTTGTAATGACGGTATTCTTCACTGGCTAGAAAATCCAGGAATTCCTTTACCTTTTCTTCATGGGTAACTTTTGCCTGATCCAGGTAGAAGCGATGAGCTTTAGACTCAAGTTCCATGGCGGTCTTCAATACATCGGTTTCTACCGAGGCCGGTGTTACCAGTTCTTCCATCTTTTTTTGCGCTTCTGTGAATACATTCTCAAAAAACTCCCGAGATGATTTGCGAATGTTGTTGCGCGATTCCCATGCGAAGCTTTTACCTTCCTGGATACGCTGGTATCCGTCGCGAATACGTTCCATGTGGGTAAGCTCTTCATCCGCCAGTCGTTGGAGGGATTCCTTGCTGAGGCCGTTTTTCACTCTGTTCATGCCTTCAAGATAGAAAGCCCTTCCGTCTTCTTCAAGCTTTAACGCTTCCTCCAGGACTTCTTCCACTGTCATACCAATTACCTCCTATCTAAATGCAGTGAGTAGGGAGTCGTGAGTAGTGGAAAAACACCCAAACCCTCAACTGCAATTTACATCTTCGATGCCACCATGCAGTAGCAGGGTGGCTTCTCCTCTGTTAATAATCAGCAAGCAGTAACCGGTATCTGTAACCCGGAAACACCGGACCGTATAAGGGTTAACCAAATATAACATACTTGAAGGGGTTTCCCCAACCTTTTTTCAAAAATATCTCATAATTAAGGCAATCCCCACCTGCTTGTCTTCTTGAGTTTCTCTTGATAGAATACTAACAAAACACAAGTCGGTGGAGGAAACCATGCAGGAGCTTCCCTTGAGATGTAAAAATTGCAAAGCTCTGATTTCTCAGGATGATCTCACTGAGATTGGAATATATAAAATCCCGGCATACAGGGGATCGGCCTACCTTCGTTATATTTGTACCTATTGCAGGGAATTTGGAGAGGCCACATTCAGCCTGGAAAAAATGGATGACGTGGCCAGGATTTCGCGGAAAAAGAAAAAGGATAATCCCAGCGGCCAAATAACCATTGATGAAATTATTGAGTTCCACAAAGAACTGGATAAACTGAAGAATGCAGATTTTTTGAAAGATATGTGACAAAGGATTGTTGCTTATGAATACAGTCAAGGAAAATAAAAAAACAACGTTTCAGGAACTTCTTATGCCCGAGTTGGGGGCATTGTTCCGTACCGCTTTACGCATGACCCGCAAACGCGAAGACGCAGAGGATTTGGTGCAGGAAACTATCGTAAAATCTTTTGCTGCCTTTGAGCGTTTCGAGCGCGGTACCAATTTCCGGGCATGGATATTCAAGATTTTGACCAACACCTTTATCAACAACTATTACCGGGTACGAGAAAGAGACAAGCTCCCTTCTTTAGATGAAATGGAAGACGAAAATGCTTTCCAACCCGTTTTTGAGGGAATAACACCTGAAGAAGCTTTGTTGAATACATTGACGCGTGAGGATATCACACAAGCTATTGAGGCTCTACCACTTGAGTTCAGAGCGGTTGTGATACTTACTCTTGTCGAAGGTTTTGCATATAAAGAAACCTCGGAGATTCTGGACATACCAATCGGTACCGTCATGTCCAGGCTCCACAGGGGCCGTAAGTTGTTACAAAAAATGTTGTGTGAATACTCCTCTAACAAAAAAACCGCGGCGAGGGAGATACACGAAGAATGTCCTGCCAGGAAGTCATAAATAAGCTGTATTTTTACCTGGACGGTGAAGTACTGACCCCACAGGAGCGCAGAGAAATAGAAGAACACTTGGATCAATGCCTTAAATGTAATAAATATTACCAGTTCGAAGAGAAATTCTGGAGCTTTTTTCGGACTTCTTCTTTGGATTTTCCCCTCCCCGAAAGTTTAATGAACAGAGTGGAAACCGTATTCACCAATTTATAACGTCTCTCCCCTTCCCACACCAAGGAGGATCACCCATGCAAGAAGAACACCGTGTATCTGTCGGGGGGCTGGCAAGCTCCCTTGTACAGAGCTACCGGAAAACCACCAGTATCACGAACATCGAAAAAAAAAGTTTCCCTTCCCGTCAAGCTGTTATCCGCGTCACAGAAGAATTACGGGAGCTTCTCTTTCCCGGATACTTGGGACGTACTACTCTTTGCTGGGAAAACGTGGAATACTATGTAGGAGCAACTCTAGACAGGTTATTTAACGAAATGAGTGGCGAGATATCGAAGTCTTTTAACCATCCGGCGCATACCTCCCAAGACGCCACCTGTTCTGAATGCCAGGGCCGTGCCTGCCGGGAAACACTTCAATTTTTCCAGAAAATTCCCGCCATCCGCTCTCTCCTGGAGGAAGACGTGCAAGCAGCTTTCGATGGTGACCCGGCAGCTCGGGATGTAGATGAGGTGATCTTCAGCTATCCATGCGTGGTAGCGATTTCTATCTTTCGTATGGCACATGAACTCTTTTTACAGGGTATACCTCTCATACCTCGTATGATGACGGAATACGCACACAGCGTCACCGGAATCGACATTCATCCTGGAGCTACCATCGGACGAAAATTTTTTATCGACCATGGGACCGGGGTGGTTATCGGGGAGACAACTGTTATTGGAGACAATGTAAAAATGTACCAGGGAGTCACCCTGGGAGCTCTCTCCTTGCCACGAGACGAAAGGGGACAAATCATCCGTGGAACCAAGCGGCACCCTACTATCGCTGATAACGCTACGCTGTACGCCGGAGCAACAATCTTGGGAGGGGGAACAGAAATCGGTAAAGGCTCAGTGGTGGGAGGCAACGTGTGGCTTACCAATTCAATCCCTTCTCATACCAAGGTCATCATCGAGGAACCCCGCCTGAGAATTATGCAAAACCTCGAGAGTTGAAGTGAGCTGGTACTGGCATCTCGCATTATTCTTTTTTTGGGTGGTTACATATGTACTCTTTTTTTCATTCCCCGTGTATATTTTGGGTGTACTTGCCCGTATAGGAATCCCCGTCTTCTGGTTTGCGGTCCCCGGTTACTTTGCCCTGCAAGCATTTCTTTTTTCCCGGCATTGTAAGCAAAGCCTGGGTAAATCGCTCTGGCATTTTTTGATTGCTTTCATCCATTTTCCACAATATCAATGGAGGGTTCGGCTGTGCTTACCCCTGGACTCCCGGGAACGTTCCCAAATCCTTGATGCTGCCCGTGCCCGAACCAAGGTCAAGCATCCCGGCTCTGTACTCTGCCCTTTCTGCCGGGTAGAGGTCCCCGATGCATTACAGCCGGTACCGAACAAAGGCATAGGGGTAAAACGCCGACCTCTTCCTTGCCCGCGTTGTGAGCTCCGCTTTGACTGTTGCAGGTATTGCGTTTACTTTGAGCGTTCAACCGGAAATCTTCCCCTGAGTACAGAAGAGGGAGGAAAATGCACGGTAATCAAGGAACGTCAATCAGTGGAAAGCCTCTGTCCACCTTCGGTAGCACAACGCATGAAAGACATGGGATGGGATTCCCTCTACGCAGGAAAAAAAATCAATGATCCTTTTTTACCTCCTGACAGGTGTCGCCGCTTCCTCTTCCGGGAAGAATCAGCCCGCCGCGACGGGATTCCTGAAATGGGCCGAACCCGGTATCTTCTCCTTCTTCTGGACAAGGATACTGAAAAAAACACAGGAAGCCAAAATACATGAAAAACGAGAGTACCTTTACTCCCATTCTCTTTCCTGCCCGCCCTCTTCACCGTTTGAGGAAGCAACGTAACCGGCGAAATCGACACCCAAGAGAGCACTGATATGCGCATTCACCTCGCGCATCATGTCGATAAGATGACGTTGTTTTGAAAAATGCTCCCTCACTACTGGATGAGAAAGCATGTTCTTTTGCATATAAGTTAAATCATCTATGTCTTCCTCTGAAAGTTCTCGCTCACAAGCAATTTCTTGCAAGCGACGGTGTTCCGTGTCAAAAGCACCCAACAGCTCCATAGCTTCCGGATCTGAAAGGAGTGCCTTGCGGCTTTTATCATATTCCCGATACACCTCTGTATTTACCAGGGCTTCGCCCAATCTCCTTGTTGCTTCACGCAGACTTGGACCAAAAGATACTGAATCCAAAGAAATCACCCCCTTTGCACATGCAGTGAGTCGTACCTTGTGAGTCGTGTAAAAAAGCAAGAAGTGCTTCCATAGAGGGAGGCAGTGTGTTCCCATTGATATGCTATATGAAAAAAGTACACGTGTGGGGGGATATTTCCACCCCACACGTGTACTACCAACATCAAGCTCATGACATCGCGTGCTTAGTAATACCCGGCATCACTCATTATTTCCTCCACCTCTCGAGCTGCTTCATTGAGGCCGGCCTCCACCTCTATGTCTCCCAGCATGATGGCTTGCAAACGGGGAAACAAAGCGGTAGATATTTCAAACCATTCCGGTAGAAGAGGCGGGGGGGTGAAATCTTTGCTCATCTGTAACTGCATGAGCTCAAGCCTGTGAAGATCAAGTGGGTCATCCTCATCTTGCGCAGCTTCAATGATGGTCTCAAACACTGAGTCACGTATAGGAATATATCCGATTTCAGCTTCGAACAACTGGGACTCAAAGTCAGTCAAATACTTGACGAACGCGGCAGCTGCCTCTTTGTTCTGGCTGGTCCTGGTAACGGAAAAGGTATGTGCTCCAGCCCAGCCCGAGTGAATACCAGCATCTCCCTGGGGCTGGCGTGCCAAGCCGAACTTGCCCGCCACCACTGACGCTTCGGGATCCTGGAAGTAACTGTACCACCCGTACCATTCCGTGTACATGGCTATGATACCGCTTACCCAGTTACCCGCGACATCGTCCCACAAAAACGTGACCATGCCGGGAGGCATGGCACCGACCTGGTAGAGGTTGCGTAGCATGGTCGCCGCCTTGATTCCCTCCGGTCCATGGAAAGCCGGCCGGTAATCCTCGTCGATAATCTGGCCGCCATGCGCCGTCATTATTTCCTTAAACCTGCCTGAAAGAGGCTCCTCGGTTCCCGCAAACTGTGTTCCGTACAATACGGGTGGGTCACTGAAGAAAATAGCTATATCTTCAAACTGGTCCCATGTCTCAGGCACTGCCAGAGGATAACCGTATTCCGCTTCAAAGGCTTCCTGAAGTTCAGGGTCCTCGAACAGATCAGTGCGATAATGGAGTGCGCTTATATCAGCATGTCGCGGAATAGTCCACAAAGACCCATCCCGCCGGCAGAAATTCAATACCATGGGAAGGAAATCTTCCAATTCCTCCTCGGTAAAGTACTCATCAAGTGGTTCAGTAAAATCGATATATTGGGAGTAAAAACTGGTGTGTGAAGAAAAAACATCGTAGTCTATCGCATCGGCGGCATAGTCGACCTTTAATTTTTTATCCAAATCAAAATGGTGAGCGCGAAAGACGATATCTACCCGTGCCCCTGTAGCTTCCTCAAACTTGGGTATTGCTTCTTCATAGAGTCTTTCGTAGTCACCGCCACCGATGAATGCAGCCCTGAGTGTCACCCCATCAAAACGTTCCCCTTCACCGGCCCATGCCAATGAAGTGATCAACATACAACATAACGAAACCACCAGAAAAACAATAAAGCGTTTCACAAGAATAACCTCCTTTGTAAATGTTTTTTTCCAAGACAAAATGCTTTAGTAATACCCGGCGTCACGCATTATTTCTTCTACGGCACGTGCAGCTTCGTTCAGGCCGTCCTCAACCTCTACATCCCCCAGCATGATGGCTTGCAGTGTAGGGTACAATACGTCAGAAATTGGTAACCACTCCGCAACGACTGGTGGAGGAGTGAAATCCTCGCTTATTTGAAGCTGCATCAGTTCAAGCCGCTCTTTAGCAAGGGGGTCATCCGCGTCTTCTGCAGCCTCGATGATAGTCTCAAATACCGAGTTTCGCACCGGGATATAGCCAATTTCCGCTTCATAAAGCATGGGTTCGTAATCTGTAATGAACTTGATGAAGGCAGCGGCAGCTTCCTTGTTTTCGCTGGCCTTGGTGATCGACCAGGCATGTGCCCCTGCCCAACCGGAATGGATGCCGGCATCTCCCTGGGGTTGGCGAGCCAACCCGAATATGCCCGCGACCTGGGAAGCGTCAGGATCCTGAAAATAACTGTACCACCCGTACCATTCCGTGTACATGGCTATGATGCCGCTTGCGAAGGTACCCGCAACATCATCCCATAAAAACGTGACCATGCCGGGAGGCATGGCTCCGGCCTGGTAGAGGTTGCGCAGCATGGTTGCGGTCTTAATCCCTTCCGGTCCATGGAAAGCCGGCTGGTAATCCTCATCGATAATCTGGCCGCCATGCGCCATGAGAATATCCCAAAAACGACCGGAAAGAGCTTCTTCCGTCCCCGCAAACTGGGCTCCATACATCTCGGGTGGGTCGCTCAGGAAAAGCGCGATGTCTTCGAATTGATCCCAGGTTTCCGGTACCGCAAGGGGATAGCCGTATTCAGCCTCGAATGATTCCTGGAGTTCAGGATCCTCAAACAGATCCGTGCGGTAGTGAAGGGCACTTATGTCAGCATGGCGGGGGATAAACCATAATGAACCATCTTTCCATGCATAACTCATAACTTGTTCTGAAAAGCCAGCCAGATCCTCTTCGCTGAAATATCCTTCCAACGGTTCCAGGAAATCAATGTACTGTGTAAAAAAACTGGTGTGATTCCAACACAAATCGTAATCCACTGTCCCGACTGCAAAGTCGATTTTCTGTTTCTGATCCACGTCAAAACCGGTGCCTTTGAAGACTATCTCGACCTGCGCTCCTGTGAGTTCCTCAAATTCCGGAATAAATCTCTCGTAAATCCTCTCATAATCCCCACCGCCGATAAAGGAAGCTCTCAGCGTTACGCCATCGAAGCGAGGAAGTTCTTGTGCCCCTGCAACCGCCACTCCGACAACTATCATTCCAATCAACATAATTGCCAAAATGTTGCGCATGTTTCTCCTCCTCATTGAAATATTATTTTTTTTCTGACTGAACCGTCTCACTGTACAGAGAAAGATATCACCCCCCCTGGTTAGGTATTTTTCTTTCACTCAATACTCGCATTCCCTCGCTGCTTGAGCGTACGTGGCAAGGTTTTCCACCGGTGTTTCAAAAATGTGATCAGCGCAGGAGAGGATATACCCTCCGTTTTTGCCGACTTTTTCGAAAAGTTCGAAGACTTTCGAGCGTATTTCTTCTTGAGTTCCCGCGGTCAGTACGTTAAACTGGTCCATGCCTCCGATGAGAGCAATCTTGTCACCCACTTTTTTCTTGAATTCCCAGGGCTCCTGGTTCCCTCCTATTGAAGGAGGGGCTAATGTCTCTGATACATCTGTACCATTCGCTACAATCATATCCTGGATACCAAATGTCCCTCCACAGGTGTGGTATGTTACCTTGTATCCAGCATCATGCAAGGTATTATGAATACGAAGATCGTAGGGAAGGCAAAACTCGCGGTGCATGTGAGGAGAAATCAAAGTGGAAGACGAAGAACCGCCCCCGGTCTCCACGAGGTCGAAGCGAGCCCCCTTCATGGATTCAATAAAACGAAGCTTTTTTTCCAGTAAAACACCCAGAAATTCGTGTACCCAGTCCGGCGTATCGAGTGCCCGTATGATGAGCTGGTTAATATCCATGAGGCAGGCGGCGTGCTGCCAGCACCCTGCCTGATCACCCCATACAAATCCTCTGAGGATACCCCTGTCTGCTATTTGATCATAAAGGGTATTCACCGGTCGAGGGTCAAGCTCCGGAACAGGCATATACTTACGTATGAGGTCGATATCCTCGTCATGTTTGACCATGTACTCCGTGATCCAGGTGGTTTTGCGGTCACCGGCGGTTTTGTAGGTAAGTGTCCCTTCCGGGGTAGAGATGGTATGGGCAGCTATACGGTTGTCCGGATCATTGCTCACAATCTGCACATCGTCACGCCATTGTGCAGTGGAAAATTTTGCGAAATCTACGTCAGGAAGCCAAAATTGGCCCATATCCTGAAAATATTGAACGGCGGCATCCATGCCGAAGCGTTCAAACGCTTCCAGGTCCGTGATCCCTCCGAGTTGTGTATCCAGATGATATTTCTGCCACTGGTGGACGGTCACAGGTAACCGGTCAGGCTTTTCCCTATTAATGGCCAGAAGCATTCGCTCCTTGGAAGTCATGGTATTCCCCCTGTTGTTTTCTCAAGATCCTTAACCTGTTGATCTTTTTCCTTGCCTTGCTGAACATCGCATCCACAAGATCGACGTATGATAATCTCAGGCTTCAGTACAACACCGCGCCTCTCTTGAATCCGCTCTCCGCTGATCCGCTGTAAAAGGAAATCAGTGGCTACGCTTCCCATGGTATAGGCCGGCTGGCGTGCTACGGTGAGAAAGGGATATATAAATGAAGCGATCTCAAAATCGTCAAAAGTTACCAGGGACACATCCTGCGGAATGCGAAGCCCCAATTCACTTGCCGCCTTGATAATTCCAAGCGCAATAAAATTGTTGGCGGCGAAAAGAGCCGAGGGGAACATTTTATTCCGCTGAAAAAAATTCATGGCGGTTCGGTACCCATAATCTTCCTTGTATACTCCTTCAGTCACCCATTCCGGGCGGGATTCGATCTCGTATTCCCTTAAAGCCCTTCGGTACCCCTCCAGTCTCTCACGGCTCGTTGAAATTGTGAGGGGCCCCGCTACCATTGCAATTTCGCGTTTTTTATGGGTTTCTACAAGATGGCGGGTAAGAAGATATCCTCCTTCTTCACTGTCACCCACCACCCAATCCCAGTCCGTACCGCTTACTTTGCGATCAACCAGGACAACAGGGAGTCCACGTTCTTTCAGCCCTTTCAGTGTATTGCCGCTTCCGCAGCTCGCTATCACTATACCGTCTACCCTGCGCTGTAACATCAGCTCAACGTATGTCTCTTCTTTTTCCTGGTTTTCATCGGTGTTACAGAAAATGGTATTGAATCCATGACGCGCGGCGGTATCCTCTACACCCCGGGCCAAGGTAGTGAAAAAAGGGTTTGTGATATCGGATATAACCAGGGCGATGGTATACGTTTTCTTTTTCACCAGGCTGCGGGCTAAAAGGTTTGGTGAATAGTTCATCTCTCTGGCAATATCAACGATGCGGCGCCTGGTTTCTTCCCGTACACTGCCCGTACCGCTCAAAGCTCTTGAAACGGTGGCGGGAGATGTCCCCGCCCGCACCGCTATATCATATATTGTCGCCATGGTTTTTCCCTCTCCGAAAGTACATTCCTATACTGTCAGTGGATAGCGTCCTTTTTCTTTCAGTAAACGCATCATCTTGTCATAATGAAGTGGATCGACGTTAGAAGCTACAGAATGGTCAGAAGCCGGCATGTAGCCTCCTCCCTGTGCTGCTTGTAACTTGTATAAGACTTCCTCTTCAATCTTTTCCCAGGAGCCTTCCCCCAGGAGCCTCATGTCCAAACCTCCATAAAACGCGATTCGATCACCATATTGTTTTTTTAACTCTACCGGATCCATTCCGGCCTTCGCTTCCAAGGGATTATAGACATCAATGCCCGCTTCGATAAGTCCTTCGAAAATATCAAGACTCCGCCCGCACCCGTGGTAAACGATTAACAGGCCTTGCGAGTGGATACAATCACACAACCGTTTCACACAGGGAAAATAAATATCCCGCCATGTACGGGGGGAAAAAAACATACCCTTGTCGTAGGCCACGTCACCCCAAATAATCATCCCGGTAAGATCAGCAATTTCTGTCTGTCGCTCGGCTATCCCAAGCATGAAATCAGTAACCCTTTCCGCGAAAGATTTCACCTGGTCCGGGTACATTGCTAAATCCATGAGAAGACCTTCTGTGCCTCGAATGCGCCACATAGCCTCATGTGGCTCGCACACCGATCCGAATATGGCAAATTTTGATCGGTTGCCATCCAACACTTCACGATAGGAGGGCAATGTGCCGAAGCTATCTCCATTGTTTATAATGTCACAGCGGGATTCTGCATAACGTCTTTCATCACGGGGGTTTTCAAAAATAAAATTTTTGTATTCTTCAGC
>PWXL01000113.1 GCA_003561145.1 Candidatus Atribacteria bacterium | reverse complement strand
TGAAGAAGGAACCAAAACCACTACCTGGTTCGTATATGTGTGACAATGACAAGCAAATGTGATAAAAATATGTTCTTATGTGTCTCTATATGATCATATAAAACCGGGTTTTGCCCAATTCAACAAGTTCAACACAGATCACTTCCTTTATTCAGGGCGTTGAGCAATGAAAAATCAACAACATAATAAAAATGAACAATGTATAACTGTCCTTGCCGAAGAACGACGTAAAAAAATCCTGGATGTATTAACCCAGCGTGGTGCGGTTACCGTCAAAGAACTGAGTGGACACTTTGATGTCGCACCTATTACTATACGGCGTGATTTCGAGGAATTGGAAAACAGGGGACTGCTCGTCCGTGGTCATGGTGGAGCCATGTTGGTGGGCGAGCCATTCCTCTACAAACCCTTGCCGGATAAAGAATCGCTCAATCACGAAGCAAAGGTAACTATCGGGCGAAAGGCGGCTTCAATGATACAGGACGGTGAAACAATCATTTTGGATGAAGGTTCCACCTGTATCGAACTGGCTCGGGCGCTGGGTACCATGAACCGCTCTCTAACAGTGGTGACTAACGGAATCAAGGTTGCCATGGTGCTTGCACCTTGTTCGAACATTACTACAATTCTCGTGGGGGGAATCTGCGGACACCAAAATTACGTAGCTTATGGACATGATACGGTGGAAGCCTTCAAGAAGATAAGAGCTCACAAATATTTCATGGGTATCGACGCTCTCCAAGCCGGATATGGAATATCTGACGGCGATCCCCACCAAGTTCCTCTGAAATTAGCCAAAGCCTCCTCTTCCCACAAGGTGATCGGCGTTGCCGACCGGTCTAAAGTAGGCAAAATTGCAGTGGCCAAGATCGGACCACTGGGGCTCATGAACCAATTGATTATGGATGCCCGGGTCCCCGAGGATTTTCGGGCGAGTCTCAGCCGTGAAAAAGTTGAGCTAATCGAATTAGGATAATAGGATTCCCCCGGTTTTTCCGATGGAATAGAAGGGAGCATTTACCAATTTGGATGCGCCTATTCACGGTGACAAAGAATTGTACCAGCTGCAAACTCAGGCCTGGCAATCACGGCTCAGAGCTCTTGAAATGGGAACCAGGGCAGGCATCGGTCATATAGCCCATGATTTTTCCTGCCTGGATATTCTGACTGTTCTCTACTTCAAAATTATGCGCATCAATCCTGAAAATCCTTCCTGGGAAGAGCGTGACCGGTTCGTTTTGAGTAAGGGCCATTCGGTTGGTGCCCTGTACGTCACCCTGGCCGCCAGGGGATTTTTCCCGCTGTCCTGGCTTGCAACCTACCAGGGTTTCAATACCAGGCTGCCGGGGCACCCGGATCGAAAAACGGTTCCCGGTATCGAGCACAACACCGGAGCGCTCGGCCACGGTTTTTCTGTCGCTGTCGGTATGGCAGCGGGTTTGTATGATCATAACCGGAAAAATAATATAGTGCCCCACGTCTACGTGCTCCTTGGAGATGGTGAACTCCAGGAGGGCTCCAATTGGGAAGCAGCGATGCTGGGGGCGCATCTACAACTCTCCAATCTGACTGCAATTGTAGACCGGAACGGCCTGCAGCAAGGAAATTTTACCGAGGAGACTGTCCGCCTGGAAAGCCTGCGTGCCAAGTGGGAAAGTTTTGGTTGGGCGACGCTCGGATGTAATGGTCATGACTTCGCGGATCTTGTCCAAGCTTTTAACGAATCGTCGACCAGCGATAATCAACCACAAGTTATTATTGCCAAAACCATAAAGGGATGCGGAGTTGGATTTATGGAAAACCAGACGTCCTGGCACCATCGAATTCCCACTCAAGAAGAATTTTCTGAAGCCTGTAAGGAGATAAAAAAGAACCTGGCTCTACAGAAAGGTTTTATCAATGGCTGATCTTCGAGTAACATTTACCACTACTCTCCTGAAAAGGGCCGAAACCGATCCCCGTCTGGCGGTTGTGGTCAGTGACTCGGTGAGTTCCTCGAAATTGGGCGCTTTCCAGAAAGCGTTTCCGTCGAAAATCTACAATGTCGGGATTGCGGAACAAAACCTGGTGGGATTTGCATCCGGTCTGGCCGCGGTCGGCTTTATCCCCTGGGCGTGCGCCGCAACGTGTTTCCTCAGTTATCGTTCCCTCGAACAGATAAAAAACGACGTAGTCTATTCTTACCATCCGGTTCGCCTGGTGGGAAATACTTCCGGAGTCGACTATGGTCCACTCGGAACGACTCATCATTCTCTTGAAGATCTTGGTACACTTCGATCCCTCGCTGATCTTACTTTATTCATTCCGGCTGATCACCGGGAACTCGCCGAAGCGATGGATTACTTTTTTGTTTCAGACACTCCGGCTTATCTTAGACTCTACCGGGGAGATATCCCCCGTGATTTGTCGATGCCTGGGAGTTTTCAACTGGGCCAGGTCCGGGTGCTGCGGGAGGGAAACCATTGTACCGTTTTTGCTAATGGACGGATGGTTCATTACGCCCTGCAAGCTTCCGATCTTCTTCACTCACAGGGATTGTCAGTCGGGGTGGTCAATGTAAGCTGCTTGAACCCGCTTGATGAAAAAACCATAGCTGAGACAGCTCAACACGCTCCCTGTGTGGTTACCCTCGAAGAACACTCGGTAAAAGGTGGACTGGGAGGAGCAATATGCGAAGTGCTTTCCGAGTACCATCCCCTTCCGGTAAAGAGAATAGGATTCCCCAAGGGGCACAGTATTCCCGGGCCGCCGGGAGATCTTCTCAGGCATTACGGATTAACCCCTGAACCAGTGGCAGAAAAGATTCGTGCCTTTGCCGAACCAATTCTACAAGGCACGCTCTTTTCTCACAAAGGTGTCCATCATGGCTGAGCCTTCCATCATCACTCTCGATGCCGGTACCAACGGAACCAGGGCCATGCTTGTTGCGAAAAACGGCCGCGTGCTTGCACAAGCTTACCGCGAGTTGACGATTCGCTATCCCCAACCCGGATGGGTCGAACAAAATCCCCTGGAGATCTGGGAAAAAAGCCGTGCAGTCCTGGGAGAAATTTTCTACTTTGCCACCTCAAAGGGATATCGCCCCGAAGGCATCGGGATAAGCAACCAGCGGGAAACGGTGGTGGCCTGGTACCGAAGTTCCGGAAAACCGCTTTGCCCGGCCGTGGTCTGGCAATGTCGCCGTACCGCCCGCCAAT
>PWXL01000071.1 GCA_003561145.1 Candidatus Atribacteria bacterium | reverse complement strand
GCCAAAACGATCTTTGTCAGGGCACTATCGCTGGCCGGTGGCAGTCCGGACACCAGTTCCCGGGTCGCCACCCACGAACCTGCTCACGGAGCGATGGCCTCGGAATACTCTGAAGGTCCACCTGTTGTGTGTCAGGCCCTTCGCAGGGAACTGGCTCAAAAGGACCCCGGGGAGATGCTGGAAGTCGTCATCAGGTTGAATCCTCTGGATATGACGCAGGCCTTTCCGGCAGGCCAGTTAGAAGACCGGCGGATGGCGGTGCAGGACCTGAAGTCAATGACAGGTGACGCGCAGCAGGCTCTCAGACACCATCTTGCTCTGAGGCAAGTGGAGGGGATCAACGCTTTCTGGCTGGCAAATGCTGTCCTGGCCAGAGTGAAGGCAGAAGACCTGGCGGAGATCGCAGCCCGGCCAGATGTCCTGCAAATCCACCAGAACTTCGAGGTTACTGTATTGCCTGCTGCCTCAACGCAGACAGACTTCCTGTCGCATGGTCTTGACGCAGAGGATGAATCGGTACTGGAACAGACATATCACACGTGGGGGCTTGCCAGAATACGCGCCCCTGAAGTATGGGACGAACTGGGTATAACCGGCTCAGGGATGAGGGTAGCCGTACTCGACACGGGAGTTGACATGGGCCACCCGGATCTGGTGGGGAAGATGTCGACCGACAACCCTGCCGACCCCACTTATCCCGGCGGCTGGATCGAGTTCGACGGGCAGGGCAACATAGTGGCCGGGTCAACGCCCTGGGACTCGCACGGCCACGGCACCCACTGCTCGGGTACGGTGCTGGGCGGAGCTGCCAGCGGTACAGCCATCGGCGTTGCTCCCAATGCCATTCTGATGCACGGCCTTGTGCTACATGGCACCGGTGGGACATTTGCCCAGGTGATTGCCGGCATGCAGTGGGCAATGGATCCCCGTGACCAGTACGGCAACCCGGCCGGAGTGCCGGCCGACGTGGTCAGTATGTCTCTGGGGTCTACGGGCCATCATGCGGCATTTGTGGAACCGGTTCAGAGCATGAGAACTGCGGGCGTCGTGCCCGTCATCGCCATAGGCAACAGCTATGAGGGGTCATCATCGAGCCCGGGCAACGTCTACGATGCCTTCGGCATTGGTGCGACCAATACCAATGATCACGTGGCCTCGTTCAGCAGTGGCCACGTGATCGACTGGCCGGCATGTCACCCCGAGCCCTACGTGAAGCCGGATTTCAGCGCACCGGGAGTCAGTGTTTACTCGGCGACGCCGGGTGGTAGTTACGGATCCTGGTCGGGAACATCCATGGCCACACCTCATGTTGCGGGAGCCGTAGCTCTAATGCTCGAGGCAGCCCCTGCACTGACGGTTGACGAGATCTACGAGATCTTCAAGGACACTGCAGTCTGGTACGACCGCTACTACGATGAAAGGCCATGCACGCGCTATGGGTGGGGCAGGATCGACGCCTTTGAGGCGGTACACCTGGCAATTCTCGAATCCGGTATCGAGGGAGTTGTGAGCGATGCGGCAACGGGCGAGTCACTGGAAGCGGTCAAAGTGTTCATATCCGAGACAGGAGGCACCAAAGTGACTGATAGCTCGGGTTACTACCGCTTTTTCCTGCCACCGGGCACCTACACACTAACTGCCAGCGCTTATGGCTACTATGAGGATACCACAGTGGTTGAAGTGTTAGAAGACCTCTTTGCTGTTCAGGACTTCTCTCTTACACTTCTGCCCACGGGCCTGATCACCGGTTCAGTCATTGATGCGGGAACAGCCGAACCGATCGAAAACGCAGTCATCACGTTGCCGGGTACCCCGCTCACCACAACTACCGACGCGAACGGTCAGTATTCTCTAGCAGCACCGATACGAACCTATGATGTCAGGGCCTGGGCCTGGGGCTACAAATCTGCTCTTGTCAATGAGGTGGAGGTTCTGGAACATGAAAGCGTCACAGTCGGGTTTGCTCTTGAACCTACCTTGAAGGTAGCAGTGTTGGGCGATTACATGTCTCAGTTATCGGACCTGCTCATGAACAACCACTTTTCGGCTGAAGAAAGGGACTGGGAAGTGGTTAGCGACATTTCTGACTATCACGTAGTGGTGGTTAACCAGCCTTCTGACCCGGGCGAAGCCGTGTTCCTGAGTTTTCTTGAGGCAGCCAGCAACAACCAGATAGGCGTTGTTTTCACCGGTTCCTGGCCGGCAGGAGGGGCATTCGGTATATCGCTGCTGCAGTGGTATCTCGGAGACCCCTCCGGACAAGGTTATGACTGCCGGGTAGGAGATGTGTACTACGAGGTCAGGCAGCCCCACCAACTCTTTGAAGCTGGGGGTTGGGAGGTAGGCGATACCATAACTCTCATTGAAGGTGGTGATCGCGACCAGTCCTGGTTCTGGCGCTACTCAGACGACACCATAGCGGAGGTTGGAACCAAACACAGATCTCTAAGGGGTGAGGCTGTGGCTGTAAGCGAATTCGGTGGGAGCCAGCACGTTCTCCTGGCCAGCCTGGGGGTCCAATCATACACTAATGTGACGCACTGGACCAACGACGCGAGGACGATCTTCATAGGGGCGGTAACCGTCGCCGGCGGCCAGACGGAGAGCGGTCTACAGGTAGTCACCACGGGGCTTCCCAACGCTAAGGTAGGAGTGGAATACGAGGCAAGCCTGGAGGCCAGCGGCGGCACGGAGCCTTACACCTGGATGATAACAGGCGGAGATCTGCCCGACGGGCTGGAACTGGATGCCGACACAGGCGTTATCTCCGGCACACCGGTGGTTGTCGACACCTTCGACTTCACCGTGCAGGTGATGGATGACACGCACGAGACGGCCACAGCAGAGCTATCGATTTCCGTTACGGGCGTCGAGCCTGAGCCGCTGGTAATCGTGACCGAACAACTGCCCGACGGCAAGGTAGGGGTGGCCTACGAGGAGACCCTGGAGGCCACAGGCGGCGTTGAGCCCTACACCTGGGCCATTACCGACGGTGCATTGCCCGACGGACTCGAACTCAACGCCGACACGGGCGTCATCTCGGGCACGCCGGGCGCCAACGACTCCTTCGACTTCACCGTCCAGGTAGCCAATCCCACCGGACAGACGGATTCAGCGGAGCTGTCTATAAGTATAGATGGCGGACATATGGAGTTCGTCTATGAGTTCAAGGCCGGCTGGAATGTGATAAGCCTGCCTCTC
>PWXL01000007.1 GCA_003561145.1 Candidatus Atribacteria bacterium | reverse complement strand
CACCCTCACCTTCCATCCCGGTGTGTCGGGAACGGAACCATTCCTCCCTGCACTGTACACCTCTTGAGGAGTTGCTGACTCCATGCCTGAGCAAAACACACATGGACCCGGTCTGCGGATTTCATAAGGAGGTTCAAAATCGTATGGTTTCAGGTTCCGTTCGGTGGCAACGATCACCCACCGCCCGTTTACCGGGTTTTTCCTCAACTCCGACATCCAGGTCTTCCTCCCTTCCACAACATCACAATCGTTCTATGTATCATGGGATCCAGGACATCCCTTCTTCCAGTCCTTCCACGGTTTTTGTGATCAGGGCGATTGCCTGGTCTAAATCCTCGAGATCCACCACTTCTGAAGGAGTGTGCATATAACGGTCTGGAATACCGATCAGAGCAGTTACGACACCACTTCGCGAAACCTGTATTGCATTTGCATCGGTACCCGTTGCGCGTGCTTCTGCCTGTACTTGATACGAAATTCCGTTTTTTTCCGCTGTCTCAACCAGGAGTTGGAAAAAACGTGGGTTGACATTCGGGCCACGTGCAATGACCGGTCCTTTTCCAAGGGCTATGTCACCCGTTCTTCTTTTATCCACTTCAGGACAATCTGAAGCAAATGTGACATCAATAGCTATAGCCAAATGTGGTTCCACCCCGAAAGAGCTGGTGCGAGCACCTCGCAGGCCGATTTCCTCCTGGACAGTGCTGACACCGAATAGTGCAACCTTCAATTGCTTGCGGTCCACATTCCGCAAAACTTCCGCGACCACAAAAGCTCCAACCCGGTCATCAAAACCCCTGCCTGCAACCCGGGTCCCTAACAGGGAATCAAATCCTGTATCGATAGTTATTGGATCGCCTATCCTCACCATCGAGAGAACTTCTTCTCGGTTTTTCCCCCCTATGTCGATCCACTGTTCGCGAATCTTGCTCACTTTCAGTCGATCCTTCTCTTCCATCAGGTGAATGGGTTTTTTCCCTATTACTCCGGGAAGAGCGCCGTCCCTTGTATGAATCCGTACTCTTTTTCCGGCCGTGATATGTGCATCTATTCCACCAACAGCAGAAAAGTGTATAAAACCTTGCTCGTTGACGTGTTGAACCATCAATCCAACTTCGTCAGAATGCCCGGCTAACATAACACGTACTGCAGCCCCGGGATGAATGACACCAAAAGCATTCCCGTGAACATCCTTATACTCCCTGTCGGTTCGATCCTGAACTCTTTCCATAAACAGCTCCTGTACTTTTTCTTCGAAGCCGGAAGGACTGGGAGTCTGTATGAGAGATCGTAAAAAATTCAGCCTGTCTGCTTCCATGAATGCGCTCCCTTCTCTGTATCACAAAAACACTGGTAAGGATGGCCGGTACCCGAATTTTTCATCTTTAAAAACTTCCACACCGCAAAGCACACGGCCCGGGAACCCAACATACGCCATATTAGAATACAAGCAGTATCCTTTGAAGATAAAAATTCCCGATTCCCTCTACTGCACCTACTTCCAGACGAAACCGATTAGAACCAAGCGTAAGAAAATCAGATAAGTAGAAAGCCTGTGTCTCCAAGGGAGTCAATCTACCCTCTCCGCTCAAACCCGAATACACCTTGTGATCGTTGAGAAAAATATAAATCTGCGCTCGCTGTTCAGATTTGCCCCACAGATATACAGCGCCCGATTGCAGGGGTTGATTCAGGTAAAATTGCACTTCCACAGACTCACCGGGCAGCATGGAAAGAGCATAAAGGGGGTTGAGGGAATACCCGTGTACAAGATCACCCCGGTATACGAGGTTTTCAAAGTTCGTATCCGGCTTTCCACCACTCATATCAAGGTAGTACAAACTCTTGCCGGTAACAACCCCTGTTCCGCTCACCGTCCCGTATGAGACGTCTCGTGAAGGCAGAAGATGGCGCATGCCTTCGAAAGCGGCAGAGATTTCAACCTTTTCAGCAGCTTCCACCCTTGGGGCAAACCAGCGGTTTCCAGTTTCCCCTAATTCATTGGTCCTCGTAACCCCACTCTCCCAGCTTCCACGGCTTGCCGACCACGTGACAGCTTGTCCTTCCACAATTTCACCCCTGAGGTCAGTCAATTCCACCGTGAAATCCAAACCTTCACCACTTGCTACATGAAAACTCTCCGGAGCGAGTACGAGGCGGGTCTGGAGTCTTTCCGGATTGACACCGAAGACAACATTTTCGTCGCTAGGCCCATAGACGAAATCGCCCTCGAATATCGTCCGCACCCTGACCGTCATTCCTTCCTGGTAACGCGGGGCACTGTACCACACTTCTGACTCCCCTGCGGTATTGGTGAAGGTCTGGTAGCCGTCGAGCCTTCCTTCATCCACTTCCCAATGTAACCGGCGGTTCACCAGGAAGTTTCCTTTCTCGTCCAGCAAAGTGGCTCGAATCCTTAACCGGCCGCCAGCGGGAATTTCTGCCGGCAGAGGTGAAAAACGGATTACCGCAGGGCTTTTTTTCCTCCTTGAGGATACCTCTATAATGGATCGGTTCATATACACCCGATCGCCTACGAGTTCCTCTGCTAGAAAAGGATTGAGTAAGATTTCAACGAGTAGACGGTCCGGCACGATCCAGGAGGATTGTACAATAAGAAATCGTTCCGTGCCTGCAGGCTCGGCAACAATACCCCTGAAACTTTGCTGTGCTCCGGCAGTCACCCTTTCGTTGTTGCGCAGGATTCTTGCTTTTCCATCAGGTGTGTAGTTAAAAATACTGACATAACCATCAACCATGCTCTCATACTGAAGTGCAATGTTTTCTCCCACGAAATATCTTCCATAGTTTCCCCTGTCCGGTAGGATTGTGACAAAAGGAGACACAGGAAGAAAATCTATTTCCCTGATTGTGAGAGCAATTAATTCGAACTCAAATATTTGCGCCCCCGCTGCTTGAAATGTCAACAGCAACAGAAATATTGCCCACGCACAACATAGAATCTTGCGTATCATCGTAGAATCCTCCATGAGCCTTTCTTCTCTTACGCCCGCTCCTCACTCTTTCGCCCCTTCATGTTCGACATTCGATGCTTTCCCCACTGGAAATAGGAGAATTATCAAAGTCCCTCCAGGTAACATCCGCGCCAATATGGCAGTTACGTCCGATTACGAGCCTTGGTGGAATACGGGCGTTTTTTCCCACTACGGTAAGCCCCGAACACAATACATCGGGGTATTTCACGTTTTTCCTATGATCTTCACCCCAACCAATCCGGGCTTCTTCTCCCACCCGGACTGCCTTATCAAGAATCGAGCGATCGACGTATGCTCCCGCTTCCACTACCACATCATTCATCAGAATTGAATCACTGACATGAGCCCCTTCGCTTACAAAAACACCGCTGAAAAGTACAGAATTTTCTATTTTTCCGTTGATAATTGCACCCTCCCCAAGGATACTTGATGCGACCTGTGCAGTATTTCCTAATTTTACCGGTGGGCGATCCTCTTCAGGGGTACGGATGGGCCAGTGCTGATCGTATAAATCAAGAGGCAAGCGCTCATCCAAAAGATCCATATTTGCTTCCCAATAAGCATCCAATGTCCCCACATCTTTCCAATACTCCCGGAACAGGTAGGCATATACCTTGTGAGTATCAATGAGACGGGGAAGAATGTCCTTTCAGAAATCAAACCTGGTTCCTTCGCGGAGGGACTCTCTCTCCATTTCCTTTTCCAGGATATCCCTGTTGAAAACATATATTCCCATACTGGCGGTGTTGCTGTTTGATTCCGGTGGTTTTTCCTCAAACCGCGAAACCCGGCCTTCATTATCAGTAGTTATGATGCCAAAACGGCTGACCTCTTTCTGGGGTACCTCGACCCCACCCAAAGTAACATCCGCACCGTGACTGCGATGAAATTCCAACATATCCCTGTAGTCCATCTTGTATACATGGTCCCCCGATAAAATAAGAACAAGTGACGGCATACGGTCTCTAATGAAGCGAAGATTTTGATACACTGCATCTGCTGTTCCTCTATACCAATCTGTTAAAGCATCACTCACATATGGCTGAAGAAGAAATACTCCACCCACCATCCGGTCAAGATCCCATGCTTTTCCAATCCGGATATGATCGTGAAGGGATCGCGGGTTATACTGAGTTAACACTCCCACACAGTGTAAGTCAGAGTTCACACAATTGCTGAGACAAAAATCAATAATGCGGTATTTTCCGCCAAAAGGTACAGCCGGCTTCGCTCGTTTTTCCGATAAAACATCAAGTCTTCTTCCCTCTCCCCCGGCCAGTATCAAAGCCACCACCTCTGGAGAACTCATACCCTCCCACCCCTTTCCAAACCGAATGGCTTTTCTTCGATCCCACCTTTCGCGAAAACGTCACTAGTACTGTTTTTTTGCAGAATTTCCTGCCTGCAACCGAATGATATTCATTTTTTTTATACGACCCTGCTCAATCTCCAGAATCCCAAAGGAAAAATACGGAGCAAAAACTGTATCGGTTGGGCTGCCCGGATTGAGGTATACCAAACCATTGTACTGCTTCACCAGAGGCTGATGGGTATGCCCGAATATCACCACATCTGGGCGATCTCCTGCAAAAATTGAGGATATCCGTTGTATGATCCCCACAGGAGCCCCCCAGCCATGAGTAACTCCCACCGTTATTCCGGCTACCTGGAATACTACACGTTCCGGTAATTTTCTCTGCAGCACATCTTCATCCATATTCCCATATACAGCCTTGACGGGCATGAAGTTGGCCAACTCATCAAGAACCTGGATCCGTGTGAAATCCCCCGCATGCACAAGAAGATCACATCCAGCAATAGTATCCATGAGCGAAGCAGGAAGGGAAGATGCCCGCTCAGGGATGTGGGTATCAGAAATTACCGCGATACGTTCCATAGGTGCTCGCTCCTTGCCGGTATTGTACCACCTCCGTAAAAGAACGGGAACGCTGCCGTCTTTATTGGTAACGAACCAATGCTACCCGTTTATTCCGCGGATCCAGCCCTGTATTCAGCTGCTTTCACGGTATTTGACATAAGCATGGCGATAGTCATGGGTCCGGCGCCTCCCGGTACGGGAGTGATCCGGGATGCTACCTTGGAAACCTCTGCAAAATCTACATCTCCTACCAGTCGGTCATTCACCTTATTGATACCCACATCGATGACTACCGCTCCCTCTTTCACCATATCCGCAGTAACCAGAGAAGGTGAGCCTGCCGCTGCGATAAGAATATCCGCAGAGCGGGTAAAAAACTTCGGTTCACGAGTGCGTGTATGGCATATCGTTACCGTTGCATTCGCTCCTTTCGCTTTCTGGATCAGCATCATGGAGAGAGGTTTTCCAACAATGTTACTTCTTCCAAAAATGACGACATTTTTACCCTCAACCTCAACATCGGACCGTAGCAATAACTCTTGTACCCCCCACGGTGTACACGGAAGATAGAGGGGATCACCGATCACCAGTCTTCCAAGGTTTTGAGGGTGAAACCCATCCACATCCTTTTCCGGAGAGATGGCATAGAGCACCTCTTTCTCGTTTACATGAGAAGGAAGGGGAAGTTGGACCAGAATTCCATGAATGCTTGAATCCCGGTTCAAGTTTTCCACAAGGTTCAAGATCTCTTCTTGAGAGGTTTCTTCAGGCAGAGCATGTTTCACAGATAAGATCCCCAGCTTTTCGCAAGCCCGTTCCTTGTTGCGTACATATACCTGACTTGCAGGATCACTCCCAACCAGCACCACGGCTAACCCCGGTTTATTTCCTTGTACGGTCAGCTTCTCAACCCTGGGGCGTAGTTCTTCCCGTATTTCTGCTGATATCTTTTTACCGTCAATGATTTGTGCTCCCATCATCAACACCTCCCTGTAAATTCCGTAAGCAATGAGACGTAAGCCGAGCGTAAAGCTAAACCTCATGCAGCCCGTCTCTCTTCACACCGCTTCCGGTCCTTTGCACGATAGTCACGTTCAATTATCCTCTTTCTTTCGTCATTACGGTGCGCGATTTTTCAGCTCTAGCCACTTTTTTGAAACACCGATGACCCCTGTGCTCTACAGATAATGTCCGTTTTCTATTATCTTACATTGTAGCCGACCTGTCCTGTTAAAAAACCGGGGAGGGAGATAAACTCCTCTTGCGTTCCTTCCGGTATTCCAGGAATTGAAGGAGCCTATTTTCATGCACATTCAGAATACGCTCACAAGGGAAATGTATACTGGAAAGCAGATCCAGGGCATGCTTGTATTCTCCGATTTCATGACAAAAATGAGCATCGCTGGAAACAACTAATTCACCACCACAGTGTAAAATTTCCTGAGCTATGGCACGACAGTTGTCACTACTTCCCTTCCTGCTTACTGCAAAAGAACTGTTGTTGATCTCAAAAATTTTTCCTTGTGCGACAGCTTCTCGCACCACCACCCGATAATCGAGAGGATACCGCGGATTTCCTGCATGAGCTACGATGTCCACCAATGGGTTTGAAAGTGCCTGTAAAAGGATACGTGTGTTCTCTTCTCTGCTCCCTCCGCTATACACCTGGGGGTGAAAAGAAACGATGGCATAGTCGAGCTTTTTCAATACATGCGGTGGAAGGTCTAAATTTCCATTCTCGTCAATGATATCTACTTCCGCTCCGAAAAAAACGCGCACTTCTTCTATCTGCCTTGGAAAATGACCCCTGGCTTCGAAATATATGGCAGGGGGACCACCGGGCATGGATGGTCCATGATCAGCAACTCCAAGAACAGTCAAGCCCTTTTCCAGGGCTACAGTAGCATTTTCCAAAACAGTGCTGTAGGCGTGCCCGCTGGCCACCGTGTGCACGTGCAGGTCTCCGATGACTGGATTCATAACGTATCACCTCAATACCGTTCTGCTTCTCCCTGTTTCCTGTTCTCTTCACCGCGGGTGTTTCGATTCCTGTAAACCGATCCACAATGGATCGTGCTGTATGATTTTTTATACATCCCCATTTACCCCGCGGAATGCTTGCGTTGTTCAGCCCGTTTCAGCCACTCATCCCAGGTGAGGGTATCGATCTCCACCCGTGGAGGATCGTTCATTATGTCGGTTTCCCTGAGCCAGGCATTGTAACAGGATAGGGTATGAAAAAATGCTATCGTCTCTCCCAAAAGAACAAGACGCTCTCCCTGTAACAGCAGATGCAGCAGGGGGCAGTTTTTTTTCTTGAAATATGCAATAAGAGCTTTTTCCACAGCATAACACAAGCATGAGAGAGAAGATCCGTTCAAAGAGAAATATCGCTTATCAAGGTAGGTATTATCCTCTAATGTTTTCGGGAATGCAACATGCAATTCCCTTTCCGCTTCTTTGCTTCCTCCGACCAATAGATACACGGTATCCTTTTTCCCCTGCATTTCACGTTCCATACTATAATCCTTGAAAGCGGCCGGAGTGAGTACCCGGAAATTGAGCGAGCTTTCAGCGTCAAACCCGCTTTCTTCCAGTAAAGGCAGAACAGAATCCATACCCCATCGCAAACAATCCATGACTGAAAGAAGGTTGACATGGTGTGTCCCCCTTCTTCCAGCTCTCCATAAACGGAACGCCACGGACAAAGCCAGGGGTGGAGCATAGTGGTACCCCTTGTGAAACCCTTCATCCAACAAGGCTGGATTTTCACCCATGGCCAATAAGGGCAGATACACAAGCTCACTCCTCTGCCAAAACCGAGCATACTGTATCTCTACCGGAATAAAAGGGAATTGAAGTAAACGGGCTCCTTCAGCGAGCGGGCCGTGCATGGGTCCGACAAAAACCTTTTTCCAGCGGGGAAGAGCCATGGCAGCTGCTAAAAGTTCCGGCTGGTTAAAGACACCCGAGAGCACCACCAGTATTGCGTCCTTTGGATGAAGCGATCCGTAAAGCTCTGCAAGCTGGGTACCATCCGTTGTTGAACACATGAAAATGGCTTTTCTGGTACTCCCCCCAAGCGTCGCCGAGGCCAAACCGCACAGCAAGGCAATCACTTCATCATCGGCAAGAAATACGATGTTGTTCACATGTTCCAGGGTACTGAGAAAAAATGTGTCCAGTCTCTCTACATTAATCTCACCATCGGTGAGAGGGGGAGTGGGATAAAATGATATATCTGGTTGCGCTGCTTCGTCTTCAACAGCGAAACCACTTACTTCCAAATGAAATGGAAAATTCAGGTGTTCGTTCTTACCCATAAACCATACTGGATGCTGTCTTCCAGTGCTTCCCAGCTGGCCTCTATGAGGTCGGTTGATACTCCTACAGTCCCCCAGGTCCGGCTGCCATCGGTAGACTGGATAAGGACCCGTATGCGGGCGGCGGTTGCTTCTTTTTCGTTGAGCACCCGTACTTTGTAATCAAAAAGACGGATTTTTGCCAAATCGGGAAAAAGACTATGCAGGGCTTTACGGAGCGCATTATCCAGGGCATGCACCGGCCCGTCCCCTTCGGCGGCCGTATGTACCACCTCTTCCCCCACCCGTATTTTAACGGTGGCCTCGGTAACCAATTCCTCTTCACCCCTTTTTTCCACGATCACCCTGAAACCCTGCAAAGCAAAGAAACGTTTCTTTTCTCCCAGGGCATCATACAACAGAAGTTCAAAGGATGCGTCCGCACCTTCGTACTGATAACCGTAACTTTCTGCTTCTTTGATTGAGGAAATAAGGGCTCCCAGGCGGGGGTCCTTTGTATCGAGTTCTACCCCAACCTCCCGCGCCCGAAAGAGAATATTGCTTCTGCCGGCCAGCTCCGAAACCAGAATATGTCTCTGATTTCCCACTTCTTCCGGTGTCACATGTTCATACGTTGATGAGTGCCGTAAAATTGCGCTCGCGTGAATACCTCCCTTATGAGCGAAAGCGCTTTTCCCAACATAGGGATGGTAGTCGTCCGGCCGCATATTCGCCAGTTCACTCACAAAATGGGAGAGATCGGTAAGCTTTCGCATCTGCTGCGGTGGTACACACTGTACATCCAGCTTCAGCTGTAAATTTGCAATGATGGTACACAAATCCGCATTCCCGCACCGCTCCCCGTATCCATTCAGTGTTCCCTGGACCTGCGTCGCTCCCAATAAAACTGCTTCAATGGTATTAGCTACCGCCACTCCACTGTCATTATGTGCGTGGATGCCAAGAGGACATCGCTTATGAAAACGCTTTTGCATTTCCTGAAAAACTCCCCGTAAATGGTGAGTAAGAGTACCCCCATTTGTATCACACAACACCATGATGTCTGCTCCGCCTCGGCATGCGGCTTCCAATGTCTCAAGCGCATAATCGGGATCTGAAAAGTAGCCATCAAAAAAGTGTTCAGCATCATATATCACTTCACGGCCCTGCTTTTTCAAGTAAGCTACCGATTCTTCAATCATCTTTATATTCTCGCTTTTTGTTGTTCGTAATGCCTCCGTCACGTGCAGATCCCAGGATTTACCGAAAATAGTCACCACCGGTGCACGGGATTGTATCAAGAGCTTCATGTTGCGATCGTTATCTACCGTGTTACTCGCCCGCCTGGTGCTCCCGAATGCGGAGATTTTTGCGTGTTTCCAATGAAGACGGGCCGCTTCCTCAAAAAATGCTTCATCCTTGGGATTAGATCCCGGCCACCCGCCTTCAATATAATCTATACCAAATTCGTCCATCCTTTGAGCGATGTGAATCTTATCCTGGATGGAAAAATTGACTCCTTCCATTTGGGAGCCATCTCTCAAGGTGGTATCGTATATTGTGATCTCAGCCAACCTTTACAGCTCCTTTCCAGGGTGTATGCCCCCATGACCATCCTTTTTTGTCAATCTGAATTTCTCCATGAGTTCCCACAGGTCATGAACAATCATATCCGGTCCAAGTATATCATCATTGAAAAACTCCTTTTGCGTGACCCCTGTCAGTACCAAAACAGAAAACATACCGGCTTCCCGTGCCATAACGATATCGGTATCCAGGCGGTCTCCTACCATTACCGTTGTTTCACGGTGGAAACCTGTCAACGCCAGTAAAAGTTTCAGTGCCTCCGGGTATGGCTTACCCAGTATGATGGGTGGTACACCTGTAGCTTTTTCTATACCGGCTATAAGCGCTCCCGCACCCGGAGAGAGGCCCGTTTCTTCAGGAAAAGAAGTATCCGGGTTTGTGCCTATAAACCCCGCCCCTCCTAATATGTACCGCATGGCGGTACGCATTTTTTGATAAGAAAATTCTCGATCCATCCCTACAACAACGTAGTCAACACCTTCCTGCTGCAGGGGTGTTTCAATGATACTCATATTCGCCAGAGCAAGCTCCTCCCGTAAACCTGCTTCTCCTATCACAAAGAGGCGGAACGACCCTCCCTTTCGCCTGAGATATGAAGCTGCAATAAGTGAAGAAGGAATGATCTCGCCCTCCCTTGCTTCAATCCCCATACGGTGGAGCTTCTGCAGATATTGCCGTCGTGTGGGGGCAGAATTGTTGGACATAAAAGCTACACCACAACCGTGTTGTCTCAATGCAAAAAGAAGTTCCCTCGCACCCGGTAAGGGAGCTCCACCGCGGTACAGAACTCCGTCCATGTCCAATACAAAATTCGAGAAGGTTTTTCCCGTCGAAGTGGGATCCATTCGTGTATTCGACTCCTTTTGCGTATATAATATCCTGTAGTCGTAAGGTATAAGGGAGGAAACCACCATTTCTCAGACAGCCCTCGAATTAGTCAATCTTACCAAAACCTTTGGAGAAAATACAGTCCTCGAAAATATATGCCTGTCGATCCAGGAAGGAGACGTGTTCGGCTTTCTGGGTAATAATGGCGCGGGGAAAACAACAACCATTCGTATTGTCTTCGGTCTGATACGCCCCAGCCGTGGTATTTTTCGTGTTTTCGGATATACCTGTCCCCGCCAGATCACGCAAGCTAAAAGAGTCATAGGCGGCCTGGTCGATGTACCATCTTTCTATGAAACGCTCACAGGGAGAGACAACCTTGAGATTTTCTCATCATTTGCCGGCTTCACACCTCGAAGAAGTGAAGTGGAAGAAACTGCTGAGCTTGTAGGCATCCGTGACATTATGCACAACCAAGTGCGTATATATTCTAACGGTCAAAAGAGAAGGCTGGGCATTGCGCAGGCACTGCTTCCACGTCCCCGCCTGGTCGTGCTTGACGAACCAACTGCAGGCCTTGACCCTGAAGGAGTAAAAAGTATCCGCGAACTCATCACGGAACTGAACCGGCAACTTAATATTACCGTGGTCCTTTCCTCCCATGTCCTTGGCGAAGTACAAAAGACATGCAACCGGGTCTCAATCATTCACCGTGGTTCAATTTTAAAAACTGCCCGTGTTGAAGAACTCTTGTTTGAGGCCTCTTACCAATTCAAGGTTTCCCCTCCGCAATTGGCAGAGTCTTTTTTCCGAGAAAAAAATATCAGCTTCCGAACCCGGAACGGATATTATCTCCTTCCGGTTTCATCACGGGAAGTCCCTGAACTGGTGCGGGAAATGAGTTTGCGAAACATCGGTATATATGAACTTTCTCCCTGCCAGGTTACCTTGGAAGAAGTTTTTCTGCAAACGGTGAAAGAGAATAAGCAATGAATACCCTGATGTTGGAATTGAAAAAAGTAGGTGCAAATTTCCGCACCTACTTCGGAATCGCAATCTTGTGGGGTTTGGGTGTGCTCATTGGAATTAATGTTTGGTACAATCCTTCCCTGGTTCCCCTGCGACAGTTCGGTTTTCAGTTGAGCGGTTTGTATGTCCCGGGCCTTACATTGTATCCATTGGCGGTGGTGGGTCCGGTCGTGACCGTACTCATTGCCGGTGAAAGTATCGCCGGGGAACGTATCAAGGGTACTTTACGCATGGTGCTCGCCAAACCGGTAACCCGGGAACAATTCTATCTGGGCAAAGTATACTTAATACTCGTCTATGCATTTTTCATAGTATTTTCCACCTTACTGGTTACCGCTGTACTCGGACTCATGCTGTTTGGAGGGGGAGACGTTATTCTACCGAACGAACTCTCGAATTTTGGTGACGGTTTTTTCAGCGTTCCCGCATGGGAAGCAGCGTGGCGCCTGGTATTATGCGGAATAGCTGTATCTTTATACATCCTTGCTTTCGCTTCTGTGGCCCTGTTTTT
>PWXL01000040.1 GCA_003561145.1 Candidatus Atribacteria bacterium | reverse complement strand
CCGACATCGGGATGATGCTGTGACGAAACGATAATTGTGTTGATTCGTACCGGCCTGTCATCTTCATAATCAACTGTGACCTGTGTTTTTCCATCGGGCCGGAGAAAAGGAAGGACTTCCTTTTTTCTCATCTCGGCCAAACGTAAAGACAGACGGTGTGCCATGGCTATCGGAAAGGGCATGAGTTCCGGTGTCTCGTTACAGGCATATCCGTACATCATCCCCTGGTCTCCGGCTCCAAGCAAAAAGTCCTGGTCCTCTACGATCTCTTCCCCTGTTTTGGCCTCCAGGCTTCGGTTCACACCCAGCGCGATATCAGGGGATTGTTCGTCAATCGCTGTGAGTACAGCGCATGTTTCAAAATCGAACCCGTACTTAGCGCGTGTGTAACCGATATCCCGAATGGTGTTCCGCGTTATTCTGGGAATATCGACGTAGGAGACGGTACTCACTTGACCGGCCACCAGGACGAGGCCGGTAGCGACCAAGGTTTCCACAGCTACTCTTCCCAGGGGATCTTCAGCGAATATTGCATCTAAAATAGCATCGGAAATCTGGTCGGCGATTTTGTCCGGATGCCCTTCAGTGACCGATTCAGAAGTGATTTGGTAGCGCTTTACCGCCATTCCCTCAGCTCCCTTCTCTCCCATCTCATTGTGATGTATACGTTTTTTCTCCCCAACGCCTGCACCACAGCCCGGAAAAACCGAACAACGAAGGGGGAACAAAAATATAGCCTCCCGCGAAGGAGGCTCTGAAACCCAGAAAGTTAAATTATCACAGCGACAGGAAAACTGTCAACCAACCTGGTCCAAATGGTCAATATTTTCTTCTTCAGAATATACCAAAGATGCGGTACGCCACATCTTTTCCAATTGATAAAATTCCCGCTCTTCCTGGCGAAAAATATGGACGATCACATCTCCGAAATCGATGAGGATCCATTCACCGCTTTCTTCTCCTTCCAGGTGAAAGGGAAGAAGCCCCTTTTTCTTGAGCCGTATTCGTACAGCTTCGGCTATGGTGCGGGTTTGGATAGTGGAGGGCGCTCCGCAAATAAACCAATAATCTGCCATGGGGAAGACTTTGCGCAGATCAAGAATCACCACCGCTTGTGCTTTCTTGTCCTGTGCAGCGGATTTTATGAGATCGATCTTTTCTTTAGCTGTCATCCGCACTTTTCTTCCTGGCGAAAAATTCCTGCAATATGTGCCTCCCTGCCTCCAAATCAGGCTCGTAGTAACTTACCCCATCAATGTAAGTCGGTTCACCGGGGAGCATTTCAAGTTGTATCGTTCCGTCTGCCAACCCCTTGAACCAAAGAGCAAGGCCAATGAGGTTTTCAGTCGGAATATCGGTGTGTACGGCATCTCGCAAGTCGTTGATAATCTGCGGTATGTGGGGGAGATGAGCCGGGCTCTCTATTTCTTTGAGAAGTGCCTCGATAAATTTCTGTTGGCGCCTGATACGCCCCAAATCCCCCATGCCATCATTACGAAAACGGACATACTGCAATGCCTTATCACCGTCCAGCCTTTGCTTGCCCATCCGCAGGTTTATATGCAGATCCTGCGCGCGGTCAACATAGCGCATATCCTGCTCCACTTCTATTTCGACACCACCCACAGTATCGACTACCTGAGCGAACCCCTCGAAATCTGTTTCCACAAAATAGGGAATATTCATCCGCAGGGAAGAGGTCAGTGTTTCCCGTAAAAGCTCAGCCCCTCCCATAGCGTAGGCATGGTTTGCCTTATCGTAGCTGCGATTTGGAAGTAAAAGCCGGGTATCCCGGGGGACGGAGTAAAAAAGAACTTCGCCTGATTCGGTGTTGAGACACAAAAGAATGATGGTATCACTGCGCACCGGGTTGATGCCGTCCTGCCCCACGACGAGTATCGTGGTACTCTCCGGGTTGTCGATACCCATGACATGCTTGAATATCTGGTCACGAAAGGGAACATTAAAAACAAACAAAAGAAGGAAACCGAGAAAAAATCCCATGAAAAGGAGAGTAATTTTCAAGCTGTTCTTTTTTTTCTTCTTTCTTTTTTTTCTTCTTTTCTCCATTTTCATCCCTTAAGAGTGATTATTGTGTTCGTTAATCGTGTTCCACGCTTCCAGTGAAGCTGGGTAAATAAACCTCTTTTTCAGCAAAAGATAGCTGATTTTATTTCCCAAAGCGGTACGGTACGCTTCATCGAGACTCCGTTCAATCGCTTTCCGTATATCGGAACACCCATGAAAGGTTCTCCCTTTTTCACTCATATCGGCAACAAACACTATTTTATCAAATTCAGTGGCATTTTTACAGGCTGTAGCGTGCCAAAACCCCGCACGCAGGATAGAATAGTCATATATACCAAATTCGCGCTTCATAACCTCCGGACAGGCAAAGGCGTGGAGGACGCCGGGAATGGAAAACGCCACCGGGTCTACAAACCCCGGCACGAATGAGGCCAGTTCCGCCGCCGGCCGTTCCCGTGCACAGTCATGGAGTAAACCGGCAAGGTATGCTTTTTCCGAATCTTGACCGCAGATTTCGGCTATCCTTCGAGCCTCGTTCGCCACACCCAGTGAATGGGAATACCGGGAAGGTGATAGGCACATCCGCAGCTTTTTTTGTATTTCATTCAGGTTCACGGTATAAACCGTTTTTGTAGATATAGCTTTCCACCGCCTCTGGAAGCAAGTACTTGATTGTTTCTCCCCGTCGCACTCTTCGCCTGATCTCCGATGAAGAAATAGCCAAAGCGGAAACCTCCATGGTTTGTACATTCCTTTCTACTTCTTCCTCGATTCCCGAAAACTTAAAGCCGGGCCGTGTGGCTGCGATAAAGGTGCACATGCTCAATAATTCTCTGAAATTATTCCAGGTGGAAATCTGGGAGACTGCATCCGCCCCCGTGATAAAATATATTTCGGTATCCTCCCCCCATTGTGTGCGAAAGTGGCGCACTGTATCGATGGAGTAGGAAGGCCCCTTGCGGTCGATTTCTACGGTGGAAACGGTAAAATACGGGTTGCTGATGGTCGAAAGAACAGCCATGAGATACCGATGGTGAGTGGAGGTGATTCGCTGGCCGGTTTTATGGGGCGGGCGGGCAGACGGAACAAAGACCACTTCCTGCATATCGAAATAATCTCTCACTTCCTCTGCTGTCACCAAGTGACCATGGTGAACAGGGTCAAACGTCCCCCCCATGATACCTTTTTTTGCCACCTGCTTTCAACACCCCTTCACTTCTTACTTCTTACT
>PWXL01000094.1 GCA_003561145.1 Candidatus Atribacteria bacterium | reverse complement strand
TTGTATATTTCTGTCACCGCTCCTAAATCTTCGAGGCGGGCTTTCCGGATACGCAATACTCGGCCCCTCATCACCTTCCTATTGTATAGCGCAAGATGGCATGGGTAAAGACCTTAAAGGTCGTGAGAAGTAAGAGGTAAGAAGTAAGACGGATAAAGGCCGGGGGATGCTTTTCACCCCTCACCCACTTACGGCCCGCTGTTCGGATTGCTACACATTTGACTTTCCTTGCTCATCGCTGCCCTTTCCTCATTTGGACAATCAGGACAAGAAGAGTACAATATATCCTGCATATGATGTTTCGGAGAAAGTGAGGATGAATCTCTTGCCTTATGTGATGCCGAAAAAAAAAGAACGAATGGAAAAACTCGGGGATGAACTCAGAAGATCCCTCCCGGCTATCATATCCCTCAAACCTCAAAAAGTGATCGTTTTCGGTTCTATGAGCCAGGAAAACGTAAGGTCGTCGAGCGACATCGATTTGCTCATTATCTGGGATACCGATCTTCCTTTTATGCAAAGGTTACAAGTATTTTACGATGCTATCAAGCCGGCTGTAGCTATGGATATTCTGGTGTATACTCCAGCCGAATTACTCTACATGCAAGAGGTCAACCCTTTTATACGCAGGGTACTGAAGGAAGGAAAGACAGTATATGAAACGTGACCGTCTCTATGAAAGTCAAAGATGGCTCCGTCAGGCCCTACAGGACAAAGAAGACGCCATCTTCGTTAAAGAGGGCAGAAGATACCATCTTGCCTGCTTTCTCGCTCAACAAGCGGCTGAAAAAGCCTTCAAAGCTTTTCTGTACGCTCAGGGTGCAGAACATGTCTGGGGCCATTCGGTGATCGAGCTCTGCAACGACGCTTCCCATTTTGATGCTGAAGTTCAAAGATTGAAACAAGCGGCGGCCTGGCTTGATAAATATTACATACCCACACGATACCCCAATGGTCTGCCAGGTGGGATACCATCAGAGGCCTTCCAGGAAGCAGATGCTGTAATGGCTATAGAAAAAGCCTCGGAAATCATCTCTTATATTGAAGAGCATATCAGGTTAAATTCAGTGAGAAGTGAGACGAATAAAAGCTGGGGAATGCCCTTCGGGCAGTGAGTCGTGAATCGTAAGTCGTGAGAAGGGGAAATGAACAGAGCTGAAAATTATATCAGCGGATATGATTCAGGAAGCTTACAAGAATGAAGAAAACCATTCTCCTTACCAGCGGGGCCGGTTTTATCGGGTCACATATAGCAGAAACATATCTCCGTGCGGGATACCGGGTCGTGGTGGTGGACAACATCGCAAGCGGCAAGCGTGAAAATGTTCCCCCCGAAGCCGTATTTTACGAAACACGAAACAGACATCACCGATAAGCGGGCAATGGAGGAGATATTCCGCAAAGAACGCCCCCGGATCATCAACCACCAGGCCGCCACATCAACCTGTGCCGCTCGGTGGAAGACCCCCTCTTTGACGCCCGCTGCAACATCATGGGGAGTATCGTTCTTATCGACCTCTCTGCCCGTGCAGATGTAGAGCGTTTCATATTCGCATCAACCGGAGGCGCGATGTATGGAGAACCCGCCCGTTTCCCGGTAAGCGAGAACACACCGCCAAAGCCCCTCACCCAAATACTGGCCGGTGAAACCTGCATCATTTATGGTGAAGGGAAACAGACGCGCGATTACGTTTACGTAGAAGACGTGAGCCGGGCCAACCTCCTCGCCCTCGATTGCCCTCCCGGCACATACAACATCGGTACAGGAATTGAGACAAGCGTGCTCGCACTTGTCCGCCTTCTCCGGGAAACGAGCGGCAAGAATGTATCAATCAGCTACTCCCCGCCACGCGCGGGAGAAGTGGCCCGTATCGCCCTCTCCTGTAAACATGCGGAAAACAACCTTCACTGGAGAGCACAGGTAAGTTTGACAGAAGGAATCACCCGCACCTTTCGATGGTTTGCTGAAAGACGGTGAGAAGCCATGTAAAGTATGAAGAAGGGCCAGGGAATGCCCTTCGGGCCGTGAGTCGTGTTGCGCAATCGTAAGTCGTGAGTCGGCCTAAGAACTGAAAGAACTGAGGAGCCAGGAACCTTCGGCGATATTCGTGGAACCGGAAAGAACAGACCTGTTGATTTGTGAGATGAATCCATACTCTACTCCACTTACCCAATTCAACGATTCCCCAATTCAACATTTTTCAGTATGGTCTTCCCCACTCCACTTTTTTCTTTTCATCATTTCTCCCTTTCTCCACTCCGCTCCTTCTCACTTCTCATTTGAAGACAAGATCACATGATGTGATCACATACATGGTATAATGTAGATACATGGGAAAGGGAGTGCCGTTTGGAAGATGGAAAAAGCTGTGGGCATACGTGAAATGAAAAAATCACTGAGCCGGTATATTCGAGAGGTGAAAAAGGGAAAGACCATTACCATTACCGATAGAGGGGTCCCTGTAGCCAGGCTTTCTCCCGTTCAAAACACTATTCCGCAGGAAGCGCTTGGCATGGCTGAGGAAGGTCTGGCCTCATGGCAGGGGGGCAAACCCGGATTAATTCAGCCGGTCCGTACAACAGGTGTTCCCGGCAAGACAATTGCTGACATGGTGAGTGAAGACCGGCGGTGATCTGTTATCTGGATACCAGTGCCCTGGTCAAGCTCTATGTCGAAGAAGAAGGAAGCGCATTGGTGATGGAATATACACGGCAAAGCCTTTTTGTGTCTACATCCAGGGTGGCATACGCAGAAGCACGAGCGGCATTTGCCCGTTCCCGGCGGGAAGGGATACTGGATGATCGAACCTATCGGGAAGTCATTGCCAATTTCAAACAAGAATGGCCGTCATTTTTGGCGCTGGATATATCCGACCCTGTTCTGCAGCGGGTTGACACCGTTGTGGATCAGTACCCCTTGCGCGGTTTCGATGCCCTGCATCTTGCAAGCACACTTGTTCTGGCAAGGCGTGTTCCGGGTGAAAATATGATTGTTGGATGCTGGGATGTGAGGCTATGGGAATCATACCGGAAAGAAGGATTTTTGCTTGTTCCCCGGGAAAGACCGGGCCGAGGCGAGAGAGATCTGGGGAAGCCTTGAATTGTACGTTCTCCTCTCTAAATGCAGTGAGTAGGGAGTCGTGAGTAGGGAGTAGTGGAAAAAACACCCAAGCCCTCAACTGCATTTAACATATTTGATGCTGCCACGCAGTGGCAGGGGAGCTCCTGTAAATGCCGTTCACGGCTCATTTGTGGCTTTGGCC
>PWXL01000163.1 GCA_003561145.1 Candidatus Atribacteria bacterium | reverse complement strand
GGAATGTGGTGGTCGCAGTTGACAAAATATCCACTTTCTCCGACCAGGTACCGTACTTTCTCGACTTCCCGGTCGATTTCCTGTTGTCCCAAGGCCAGCATTCTCTTGTCCACTCCTCCCACAATGATCAGGTTTTTTCCATATTGCTTGCGCAAGCGTACCGGGTCCATGGAGCTTGCTATTTCGAAGGGATATTGGGCGTTGATGCCGCAATCCAGCCATATGGGTGTCAACTCTTCGGTGTTCCCGTCGCTATCCAAAATCAATGCTTGCACTCCATGTGAGGTGAGTATATCAACCACCTTCCGGTAGCGGGGCACCATGTATTTCTTTACGAAATCCGGTGATACCAGGGGACCTTTGTTGTAACACATGTCTTCCCATAACCAGACCCAATCCAGGGTGATGCCGGTGGCAAATACCCCTTTCAGCATTTCATAGGAAAAATGGCATTGCCAGTCGATCATTTCTTCCACCAGGGCTGCATCGTCGTATATCGCCATGCTGATATGCTCAAGCCCCATGTAATTCCTGGGCATGCCGAAAAGAGAGAGGGCCATCATTCCCAGGGGGAAGTCACGTTTTTCCCAGCTTTTCCCCCCTTGGCCTTCCCGGAGAGGCCACTGCATGTTGCCCTCACTCATAGTGTCCCATCCCGTGGGCCAGCGGCCGGATGATGATGGATCAAGTCGTTTTTTATATGCTTCCCAGCTTTTACGGTCTTTTACCGGGTATTCAAGGTATTGAGGCATCTTTTCGGGGTCGTCCTTCATCACCTTGACGATGGCGCCGTCGTAATCCACTTTGATGATATGTTCTTCATCCTCTTCCAGAACCCGTACTTCGAAAAAAGGATCGAGGGGCGGTACCCAGGGGGGATTATTGTTTGGTCCCATTCCCGTGATAGCGGCATTGGGCTTGATGGTTTCATTCTGGCTTTGATAACCGAGGAGATGGAGATTCACTTCCTTCTTGTTTTTCAAATTTTGTACCGGCATTCCTTCATTGACCCAGCGTTTGAAGGTTTCGTTCCATGAATCGATTCCCCAGAAATAGGGATCATTGTGGTTTTCAAAACGGCAAATTGCCAGAAACCTTTCCCGTGAAGTCATGGTTTTCACCCGCCTTCCAAATTGTTATTATCTTACCATGAGAAAGGCTCGTTTTTTCATAAAACCCTTATTATACCTCTTGGCTTTTCTGTGAACACGTCACTTTCCACTCTGTGGTGCTGCCGGGTGCATGGTTGTGGTAGTGGGAGTTGATGTCATGTACCCCTGATATATAATACATGAATGGCCGAAAGCGATCACAAACCAGAAAGCAATAGGGTGATATGTTCTGTAAGGAGGCATTGGAAAAAGTGAGGAGCAATTATGTCTTATCCTGCATATATTGATACAATGAAGATCGGATCACTCAAACACTTGGCTCAGACTCTGCAAGAAAGTCTGGCACAATGCGAGTTGTGTCCTCACCGTTGTGGAGTCAACAGGTTGAAAGGAGAAACAGGTTTTTGCGGGGCAGGGAGAGATGCAGAGGTAGCTTCCTGCAGTCCCCACTTTGGTGAGGAGGCTCCTTTGGTGGGTAGAAGAGGGTCAGGAACTATATTTTTTTCGCATTGTACCATGCGTTGCATGTACTGCCAGAACTATGATATCAGTCGTACTCATGGACAGCGAGTGAATGAAGAAGAACTTGCCCATCTCATGTTTTCTCTCGCGAAAAGAGGCTGTCATAACATCAACCTGGTAACTCCCACTCATTTTCTTCCTTCCATACTTGCAGCCCTCACCATTGCTGCTGAGAATGGACTGAATATACCTATTGTTTATAATACCTCCGGATATGAACGATCTGAAACCCTGGCAAAACTTTCAGGGGTGGTCGATATATACCTGCCTGATTGTAAGTACACCGATGGTGAGGTGGGACAAAAGTTATCCGGAGTTCCAGACTATCCCCAACTCGCTCTGGATGCATTGCGAGAGATGCACCGGCAGGTAGGAGATTTGGAGGTAGACAACAAGGGGGTAGCCCTCCGCGGAGTTCTCATACGGCACCTCGTTTTACCGGGAGGATTGGCAGGGAGTGAAAGGTTTTTTACTTTTGTTGTCCGTGAACTGTCTCCCCACTGCGCGGTCAACATTATGGACCAATACCATCCGGCTTATATGGCCTCCCGTCACCCGCCTCTTGACCGGTGCCTCCTGCATGAGGAATATGAAGAAGCCGTGCGCACCGCACGTCGATGCGGTCTTATTTTGCGTAAAGAAATCTTTCATTGAAGATCGCTGCGCTCTTGAGAGGTTTTCGTGAGAGCCAGCGAGATCTTTTGTAGAGAACGCTCGTGTTTTTTCCAATACCATGCTTCCCTGGGAGCCCAGAACATGCGAGGCTTGACCGGACGGGCCCGCGCCAGCTTACTGGACACAACCTTTTTTTCGGTGAGGAAAGCCTCCTCTGAAAGATCAATTTTCTGCGCTTCTGTTTCAGCCTGTTGCATTCGTTTTCCAAGAGAAACTTCAAAAGAATCCCGCCATGCCAGGTATGCTTGCATATCCTGTACCCGCCCTTGAAGGGCATAGCGTGCAAATTCTTCTCGCAGGAACCAGAATTCTTTCAGCAGCTCTTGAGATTTTTTTCCTTCCAACCAGGAGAGTGGATTATGAGTAAACCAGAAAGGTTTGTATAAGGAGAGACACGGAAGAGGACCGCAACTTGCAAATGCAGTGATCTCCTCCCTTCGCACTTCCACTACGAGACTACCTGTAGTTTGGAAAGAAGGGATTCCGCCGGGATGCATGCAGACATCTGCATTTCTTTTCATGGCAAAGCGGGGAAAGGGGCACTGAAGCCGGTGATGCCGCAACAGGGAGAAAATATCAGAATATGTAAGAGAACCGGCATGTGAGCGTAAAAATGACTGGGTAATCCGGAGCCGTTTTTCACCTCCTCCCAGGCGGGTATGAATCGGAAGTTCGAAGGTCTTTTTAAAATCATAAGATCCTGTATGTCTTGTATGGCGGGAACTGGAATGGTTGAGGTTTCGTGAGCTCTGTTCGAAAGTGTGGCGGATCGTGAGCGTATTGGACAGAGCGCCCGTTTCCCTGACGGCATAGACAGCCCAGTGTTTTCCTGCGGTCTCCAGGATAAAGGCTTTTTGACCATCCGCAACAAGAAACCCATTGTGATATTGAAACTTCCCGCTGAACTTACAAGGTCCCCCCTGTCCATGTTTTTCCAGGAGCCTGGTGATGATCTCTACGCTTTCTTC
>PWXL01000043.1 GCA_003561145.1 Candidatus Atribacteria bacterium | reverse complement strand
TGACCCCGGTATCGTCATTGTCAATGTGATATGGTCTTTTCACTCCCGCTGGCAGCTTGCCTCACCATACCTTGCATATAGTCTACACAAATAGACACCCGCCGGTTACGCTTTTTTTGGGGGTTTATCCCTGATGAATACGTTTCAACTTTCATGTAAAAAGTTCATGTAAAGAGTATAAATATTTAATAAAACTCGCTCAACGCTGAATTTTCTCTTTTGTTTTTTCCCTTCAGGGTGAAGGATCGGCTTTTCATTCCAGCAATATTTCAGACATGCAAACACAAAATGCTATCCTTTGGTTCACACATCATACATTGAAAATACTGCGGCAATCCAATGTGTTTTATCGACATACATTTTATACACCAAACTCCTGAAAATTGCAAATCACCTCTGTCACTTTTGCCCGAACACTTCTTCATGTTTGAAAACCAGTTGAGCGCGCTGGTTGAAAAACGCCCCTGTTCCGAGGTGAACGAACAGGATAACGGAGAGCGCGACACTGCCTGCTATTCCTAACATAATTGCTATCTGGTATTCTATGGCCGCCAGAGGAGAGACGCCGGAAAGGATCTGGCCGGTCATCATCCCCGGAAGAAAGACGATGCCCATGCCCATCATGGAGTTCAGCGTAGGGAGAATAGCCGCGTCAAAAGAGGCATCAACCACCTCTTTCATGGCTCTTTTCGGATACGCTCCCAGCATCAAGGCCCCTTCGATCATTTCTTTCCGCTCCCGCACCCCTTCGAGCAGCCGGTTCACTCCCAACGATATACCGGTCATAGAATTACCAATAATCATCCCCGCTATGGGGATAAAATAACGGGGTTCAAACCAGGGAGTGATCCCTACCACCACGAGTAGAAAAAAAAATAATGCTGACAGCGTACCTGAAACCATGGAGAAAGCCACCGCACGCCGCAGGGGATAGGAGAGAGGGTGGCGGACCCGGCGGAAAATATTCCCTACCGCAAATATTTCCATGGTACCAACCGCTGCAAGTGTCACCACGGGATGGGGCCGTTCGAAAATCCATATCAAGATGTATCCCGCCGCTATCAACTGCACTGTCATGCGTACGGTAGAAAGTATTATCTCCCGTTCACGCCCGATACCTCTCTTTTTTGCCACCACCAACAGAAGAAGAACAAAAACATAAGTCAAACCCAATCTCATCCAGCTGATTTCCACCACGCCGTTCATGCACGTGTCACCTTACCACCAGAGATCACTACCAGCCGGTCGGCGTGGTTGTCGGCAACATTACCAGAATGCGTCACCATTATCAGCGAACTTCCCCACCGACGCACGTCATCAACCAACGTCCATACCACTTCATCTTCGGTCCCTTCATCCAGGTGAGAAGTGGGCTCATCCAACAGCAAAACTTCCGGGTGCAACAACAAAACCCGACCCAGTGCCAAACGCTGTTTTTCCCCCCCCGGAAAGCTGTTGTGCGTTTTCGTTCCCTTCTTGCCTGAGATACATCCGTTCCATTATGTGCGCTATTTCTTTTGCTTCCGGCAAAGCTTTCTCCGCATAGTATACCCCGGCAGTGATGTTCTCACCTACGGTTCCCGGAAAGACTGGCGGGTTTTGGGGTAACATCACGACCCGGCGCCTGTACAGTACGGGATCCAGGTGTTCCAAGTCCTCTCCATGGAAGAAAATACGACCCTGAGGCGGACTCTGCATATGCGCAAGAAGGCGTAAAAAGGTGGTTTTTCCGCTTCCTGATTCACCTCTTACCACGGTGATACCTTCTTCGATCTCAAGAGAGGGAATATCGATAATGCCGGGACAACGGACGTTCTCCAAAGCGAAAAGAGACACTTATAAAACCTCAAGAATCTCCCGGGGGGTGGACAAAAGAGTAATGCCGTTTTCTTCGAACATAAGGTCCTTCACACGAGCATATTCGGGATGAAAACTCCCGAAGAAACGGCATCCCAGGTGCAGGGCGAAAAGGAGGTGCAGTATGTCACGCAGCGACAACTGCAGGTAGGCGTACAAAGAAGGGTACCCCCATGTTTTGCGCACAGGAAGACGGAAGCTCACCAAATCCGCTTGCACCAGCCCCCGCAGCCCATGAGAAAAAGCATACGAGGAATCCAGCCAGGTTTCGTCGATAAAAGCCTCGGTTCCACTATTAGCACTGCGGATAGTGTGTTCTTTCGAATCAGCTATTTCCCGCCGGCGCCGGTCCAGTACCCTGCGCAGCAACCCCCCTACTTCGCGGCGGTCTTTCTCCCGCAGGAAGACAACTGAAGATGAATCGGCGATTACCTGCCTGAAAGTTGAATCGGCATGCCATTCCATGAGTTCCACCATGGCGGCGGAACCTACAACAGGGGTCGTCTTGAGTTCTCCGGAGAGGATTTTGCGGCGTATTTCCACCACTCCTGCAAGCTGAGCATCTGACTCGACCAATTCTCTGACAACAGGGTAGAGAGGATTTTCGTTTTTCTTGAATAAGATGTCAAGCTCGTTGGGCGGCCGCTCCATACCTTCGGTCAGCCAGTATTCTATCAAAAGCGAAGTATCAATATACAAAGCAGGAAGATATTTTTTCCTCAGCTTTCCGTTCCGGGTTACAGGCGGTTCTTTCATGACAACCCCTCCAAAGGCAAGTGTTCCCTTTTCATGAATCTACCAAAAACATACCACACTTTCAATGCAGGAGGTCTTTCTCATCTTCCAGAACAACCTGTGACAATGGCCGTTTGGGAACATGGTGTATTCCCCTTTCATCACGCCAGTAACGATAGTCTTGTTTTTCCTGCATGTCTTCCAATACTACTTTTTCCAAGGGAACTCCCAAGGCTATAACGTGAATAATCCGGTAACGCGGTGCCATAGAAAACTCTTTTTGCAAGCCTTTCCGGTCCACCGCCCCGAAAATGCACCCGCCGAGACCGCGCTCGGTGGCTCCCAACAGGATCGACTGGCAGGCTATGCCCGGGTCTGAATCAAATTCTTCTGTTATCCCGGTATCGCCGAGTATGACGATATACGCAGCGGGCCGTTCACCCTCTCGAGGTCCCGGCCAATCAGTAAGATAGCCTGCCCAGGCAAGATAGGGAAAAATGCGCTTGTTCCGTGCAGGCTCCCAGGAAAGGAAGTATTTGAGGGGTTGCCTGTTGGCGGCCGATGCTGAAAGGCGTGCAAGATCCACCAGTTCGCACAAAGTTTCTTTCTCTACAGAAACATCTTGTTGAAAACGGCGGTAACTCCGGTTCCGAAGAATCAGATCACGCAGCATACTTGGCTCCTC
>PWXL01000097.1 GCA_003561145.1 Candidatus Atribacteria bacterium | reverse complement strand
CACTTCCTCTCCATTCCCCCACAGTTTCTCCACCTGCTTCTCTCCCGGGCGGCGTCCGATCACCTTGATGTCCATGTCTTTTTCCAGGGTATAGCCCTGCAGGGTACAAAAAACCCTCGCAAGTTCCATGATGGGAACGAGGTTACCCATCTTGAGGACGAAAATGTTCCCGGAACCTTCCATTAATCCTGCTTCCAGGACCAGGGTGACTGCTTCTGGTGTGGTCATGAAATACCGCTTCATATCAGGATCGGTGATCGTCAAAGGTTCTTCCTTTTCAAGTTGGTTTTTCCATATTTCCAGGACATTGCCCCGGCTTCCCAGTACATTGCCGAAGCGGACAGCACATAGACGCGAAGAAGGGTAGTCCTTGGAAAATGCCCGTACCAACAGTTCACCCATCTTCTTGGTCATGCCCATCACGTTTTCCGGTTCCACCGCCTTGTCCGTTGAGACGCACACCAGCCTGCCCACCCGTCCTGCCGCCGCCTCCAAAAGATTCAGTGTACCCACAACATTGGTGAGAAAGGCCTCTTCCGGGTGGCTTTCCATCAGGGGTACGTGTTTGTACGCCGCCGCGTGAAAGACATAATCCGGTTTTTCCACCTCTATAATCCGTGCAAGATGAAATTGATAGCGGATATCAGCGACATACGGCATGATACCGGCTGCACCCTCAAGTTCCGCGACAAGGTCAAAAACACCGGTCTCGTTATTATCGAGAATGACAAGACGAGCACCGGCCATCGCCACCTGCCGGGTAATTTCCTCCCCGATGGAACCGCAGGCCCCGGTCACCAACACTTTTTTTCCCTGCAAAGCCCCGTGTATTTTTTTGACATCCACCAAAACCGCATCACGCAGGAGGAGGTCATCGATGTCGAACTGGCGAAGCGCGGAGATGGATATCTTTCTGCCGATCAGTTCATACAGGCCTGGCATCACAAGCGTTTCCACCCGGTAAGGGGAAAGCAGGTCGTACATTTTGCGGATAACCTTCCTCCCCGCACGGGGCATGGCTATAATAACCGTTTCTATTTGGTACTTTTTAATCAAGGTACCGATCTCAGCTATACGGCCCAAGACCTGGTATCCGTGAAGAAAGGAGCGGAGCTTGTGGGGATCATCGTCAACAAACCCTATCAACTGGTATCCCAGCTCGGGGTGGGCAGAGATCTCCCGGCAGATTTTATCACCGACCTCCCCCGCGCCGACAATGATGGTTTTTTTACCCGCGCTGCGGGCGCGGCTCTGCCTGCCCTCCAGGTACAAACGAGTGATAAAACGTGGTACCATAAGGATAACCAGTGTAACCACTGGAGCTATAATGAATATGGAGCGGGGGAATCCCACCGGGAAGATAAACCGCACAAGAAGAGCGAACAGCACTTTCTGCCAGAAAACAATCTTGCCCAGATCCCACAATTCCTTGAGACTGGTATAGCGCCAGATATTGAGGTAAGGCCGATAATAGAGCAAAAACCCCATCCCCAGAGCAAGATCCATAAGCGTTGCCCACGCGATCATACTGAAATAGACCCGGTACAATACCGTGAGCCGCATGTCGAACCGCAACCAGAAGGAAATGACGACCGCCAGGGCAAAGGCCAGCATATCGAGAAAAAACTTTGCTTTCCTTGTGATCAACTCTCAATCCCCCACCTGAGGATAATGTATTCGCCTTCCCCGGGTCCTAAGCCTGTCATTGCCTCTCACCACCGGTATGTGGAGTGTGGCAATCAATGCAGTATTTCATTTATTCTGAATACTGTTTTCATATACTTCCTCGTCGGATCACTGCGTCTCCTCGAAGTTTAAATGCCGTGAGGAGTAAGGGGTATGGGGTAAAAGACTCACTTCTTACAGTTCACGGCTCATTTGTGGCTGTGGCAGTGGCCGCTCTCCGTCTCACCTCTCACTTCTCACGTCTCACTGTTTTTCATGTCTTTGCGAGCCTAGCTGCTGTGCGAGGCGTGGCAATCTATGCTTTTTGCATAAACACAAGCATAGACTTCCGCGTCGGCACAATACACCTCCTCGCGGTTTGAACTTCACATCTGAAATCACCAATCATACATCATAAATAATCAGGCCCTTCCCATTTCTCACTTCTGCCTTCTCACTTCAGCATTCCCCTTGTACTCCTTATACTTCTGCCAGAACTCGCTGAAAAAAGCCGCAAATAGCGCGAGGATTATCCCGAGCGCCAGACCCACAGCGAGACTTACCCTGAGATTGTAGGGGGATGCAACCGGCCGTGCGGGAGGAATGGCACTCGCCACTATCATTTCCTCGGGAAAGTTGTCTAAAGCTCTTGCATATATTTGACCTACTATGAAAAGGGTGTCATAGGTATTCCTGGCCTGCTCGTAGCGTCGTTCCAGGTTGTCTAGATCGATGCGCCTCAAAGCCAGGGCGGCTTGTCTTTCACGGTTATCATCCCTCAATGTGCCGATGTGTTCCGTTAGGATATCCCTGCGCTTTCGTACCGCATCGATCTGCCATTCGATTTCCTCTTCCCGAAGGGCGTATAACTCTTTTCGGGATCGCTCCATAGCCCCCTGTACCGCTTTTTGCGATGCGGCGATGCCCGTTAGCATCATTTCCGATGCGTACAGGAGTGCTTTAAGTTCTACGTAACTTGGGTTGATTTCCTGCCTTTTGAAATTCAAGCCGGCAATATACGGTACAACGTCTTCCTCATCGACAAGGCCCCACAGAAGAGGGGCATCGATCAGCGGTCGTTCGAGATTGAGAAAAAGCGGCTCAGCGGTCAGTCTCTCCTGAATGTTTGCCATGATTGCCCGTTCTTTTTTTTCCTCTATGGCGAGCTCGGACAGGGTCAATGTATAACTGCTCAGGAGGCCGACTTGCAACTCGATCTCTTTCTCGAGTCCTTCAAGGGTAAGGGATCGGTTGTGTACAGCCCCTTCAAGCACAGCGAAGGTTCCCTCATGATTGTGTTCTTCCAGGTTTTCTTGCCGCAACCGCAGCTCCTCCTCCATGGAGAGTTCACCCAGGGCAACCCTATAGTCACTGAGCAGGCGGGCTGTACTTTCGATTTCCTGCTCGAGCTCCGTAACGCTCGACGGCCTGCTGTGTAATTGGGAGAGCTCCTCTTCCACGGACTGAAGTGTGTTTCGCGCTTCGGCTATGTGTTCCTCGATACCGCTTACAAGGCCCGTCACACGGCCTTCGACCGTATCGCTCACCCACCCCGTGAAATACCTGGCCCATGAATTCGCGATATGCGCTGCCATCTGCGGGTCCTCGTCACGTACCTTGAGAGAT
>PWXL01000064.1 GCA_003561145.1 Candidatus Atribacteria bacterium | reverse complement strand
GAGGCGTGGCAATCTATGTTTTTAAGTATGGTGATCGGTGAACAGTGTCCCTCAACACTCAACACTAACCCCTCAACTGTTTTTCCCGTTACTTCGCATGTATCTGAGCTGATACAAAAAAAAGATCCCTTTTTTATTGGGTTCCTTGTCCAATCAGCGGGGTACCGTTGATGCAAAGTAGTTAACCCATGCATGATTTCTATCATATTACGCAAAAGTACAATGGACTGTCATTGAATGAGCTTGAATCAATCTGCCTTATCAAGATGTCATCATGAAGACAAAAACTGAGCAAGAAAAGAGGGTTTTCGTGCCAACACATGTATACCTTGACACATGTGGAAAAGATTCTGGAGCGGGAAACGGGATTTGAACCCGCGACCCTCAGCTTGGAAGGCTGACGCTCTACCACTGAGCTATTCCCGCTCTTTTCTTCGTGCAGAAATTATAGCACATACCCTTACTTCGTCAAGGGAACGAATACAACCCTCTCTTTTCAGGTTATATTTTCACAGAACAGTGGCATGGAATCAAGAAGAACTTATGAATCAAGAAAAACCCTGCTCCTCTTCACGAAGCGGACGCCGTAAAATCGAAAGAAGAAAAAGATTCACACCGCATACTCCAATCAGAAAAAGAAATGCCATAGGATATCCCGCTGCGCTGTCAGCAATCATTCCGAACAGGGGGGGGCCAATCAATCCGCCCACCGCATTGATGGAAAATGCTACACCCGTAGACCAGCCGGAATATTCACGGGGAGCGGCCTCGGCCGCCATGGTAAGCCAGAGGGGGACCCAACCCACGATGGATACCCCAAGCAACAGGCACGCTGCGTACACCCAGGTGATGGTTGTTGGATTCAGCAACAATAATATTCCGAGCGGGCACAGGAGAAAGGACAAAAGCATTGTCGTCGCCCGGTTACCAACCAGATAGTCGCTCACCAGCCCGGCAGCCAGGCGGGCCCCTGTTCCGGCAAACTGGATGAGGGAAAGCATTGAAGCGGAAAAAAGCAGTGCATATCCTACTTCTTGTGTGAGATACAGCACGAGGTAGGTCATAATGCAATATTGAATAAGAATGGAAAGCATGCCCACACAGCCCACGAGATACACCCGTCTCCGCACACTTGCAGCAGGGGGCCGGGATCGTTGCGTGTTCTTCAGTGTAACTGTAGAGTGCCCTTCCTTGTCCTGCCTGAGGCTGAACAGTACATACACGATTACACCCCATACACCGAGAAAAACTCCAACCAGCCGAAACACCCACTGCCACCCCATGGCAAGAGCAATGGGAGGCAGTACAAGAGCGGCTATTGCTGCACCTATAGGAAAACCGGTTTTGTATATGGAACTTGCGGTAGCCCGGCCTTTTTCGGGGAACCACCACACCATTGCACGGGCGGAGGCATTACTCACCAGGCTGTCACCCAAACCACACAAAAACAATAAAGTGAAAAGCTGCCAGAAATTTCTGCTGAATCCAGCGGCAACCAGGCATAGGGCCGCGATCAGGTGCCCACAGAGGTAAGAACGCTCAAAAGAAAACCTGTCTGTCAACCTTCCGGTAAAAAAAGCAAACAGGCCAAATCCGGCAAACAACGCCATGGTGAGCGCACCGATCCCCGCACTGGTAAGTTCAAGGTCCTGCTTGAGAATTGAAGACAAGGAGGGGATAATGAGCATGAAAAAGGCAAGAAGTATCTGTGAACCGATCATGAACACCATGCCGGCAAAACGCCTTTCCACGTTCAGTCATCATCCTTTCCTGTAGGGTTTCTTGTGATAAAAAATGTACTTGTGACGTAAGCGGAGTATGCTCATCACAGCCAATAGTAACACACCATTTTCTTCCTATAAAAGTTACCCGGGGCTTTCTTTCTCTTTACGGTTATGTTTCAATATTTTGCAGTCTTGCCCGCTCACAAGAGCAATCCGGGAAAAAAGAAAAGAGTTGATCATAATTTACATGGCCAGGACATACGGTGTTATCGTAGTCGGGGGAGGGCACGCCGGGGCCGAAGCCGCGGCCGTCTCGGCACGCATGGGTGTTTCCACACTACTTGTTACGACAAGCATCCATCATATTGCTCTCATGCCATGCAACCCTGCCATCGGGGGTCCGGGCAAGGGCCACGTGGTACGCGAAATCGACGCCCTGGGAGGGTTGATGGGCCGGGTCGCGGATCTCTCCGCCATACATGTGAAAAAAGTCAATACGGGCAAGGGTCCGGCCGTCCAAACCCTGCGCGTCCAGACAGACCGGGAACTCTATTCTCGCCTTATCCGGGAAGAGCTGGAAGCGCTGGAACACCTCGACATATACCAGGGAGAGGTGGAAAGCTTCCTGGTGCACAACGGACGAATACAGGGTGTTCGTACCACTTCCGGTGTATCTTTCCACACATCTTGTGCTGTGTTGGCCGCCGGGACCTTCCTCAATGGAGAGATCAAGATAGGTGAACTCAGTTACCCTGCCGGTCGCCAGGGAGAGTTTTCCAGCATCCGGCTTGCCCGCACTTTGCAGGGAATGGGGCTTCCGCTTATGCGGCTCAACACCTGCACTCCCCCCCGGCTTGACCGGGCAACCATCGATACCTCACACCTGGAACGCCAGGAAAGCGATACAGAACCCCTCTGTTTCTCATTCGCGCACAGCGGACGGGTGTGTAGGGGACCGGTGGTATATATCACCCGCACCACAGCTGAAACCTGTGCTCTCATCCGGAAGAATTTTCACCGTTCCCCTCTCTTGCAACGTTTGAGTGATTCTTCACCGGTGCGGGAGTGCCCCTCCCTGGAGGACAAAGTCTATCGTTTTCCGCAGCGGGAAAACCACCTGGTGTTCCTGGAACCTGAAGGGGAATATTTCCGTGAAGTATACGCCCAGGGGATATTCACGTCGCTCCCGGAGGAAATCCAGTGGGCCATAGTCCGCTCCATCCCCGGCCTTGAGAAAGCCAATATCATCCGGCCGGGCTACGGCATTGAATACGATATTATCTCTCCTACCATTTTGACTCACACTCTTGAATGCCGCGCCATTACCGGGTTGTATTGTGCGGGTCAAATCAACGGTACCTCCGGTTACGAGGAAGCAGGAGGACAGGGAATCCTGGCGGGCATAAACGCGGCTCTCGCTTCAAAAGGAGAACCTCCCTTCCTTCCCGGCCGTGATGAAAGCTACATCGCCGTGATGGTGGATGACCTTGTCACCCGGGGGGTGTGTGAACCCTATCGTTTACGGACCGGCAAGGTCGAACATCGCCTGGTGGTGCGTCACGGCAATGCCGACATGCGTCTGACCGCCAGGGGATATGCGGTCGGTGCGGTGAACACCGACCGCTATCAACACACGGAGAAAAAAAGAAAAGCCGTACAAAAGGAAATTGAGCGTCTCTCTTCCACCTTCGTTTCCCCGTCTCAACTCCTTGGGGTACTCCTGCGAACAGCCGGTGGAGAGCCTATCAAAACCCCCGAACACCTGGCACGGCTCCTCAGCCGCCCCCGGGTTACCTACCGTGATCTCGCCCCCTTCGATCCCACCCGCCCCTACCTTTCTCCCGACATTATCGAAGAGGTAGAAACAGAAATAACCTACGCGGGTTATATCGAACGTCAAAAGCGGGCCATCCAGAGCATGCACCGCCTGGAGAACAAACGTATTCCAGAGGGATTCGATTATTCTTCAGTGAAGGGACTTTCCGCGGAAGCCCGGGAACGTTTGGCGGAAGTACAGCCTCTTACCCTGGGGCAAGCTTCCCGGGTAAGAGGAGTGACACCGGCCGACATGGCTGTGCTTTCCGTACTTATCGAGTTACCGAATAAAAAGAGATAACGCTGAGACTATGAGCGGGCCACCTTTTCAATATATATCCATGTAGCGTTCCACTTCCCAGGGGTGGACCATCACCTGGAAGGACTCCCACTCACTGCGCTTGGCCGCGAGATAAAAATCAACTATATGAGGGGTCAGGGCTTCGCGTACCACCCGGTCTTGCTCAAACTCGTTCAAGGCTTCTCCCAGGTTGCGCGGGAGGTTACGGATTCCCCATGCCACCCGTTCCTCGCAGGTTATTTCATATAAGTTGACCTTGTTGCATGGTTTTCCGGGATCAAGACCTTTCGTCACCCCGTCCCTGCCGGCGTTCAAAATAACGGCAAAAGCCAGGTAAGGGTTACACGCAGGATCCGGATTACGCAATTCCGCCCTGGTGCTCAACCCCCGCTGCGGCGGTACCCGGACCAGCGGACTGCGGTTACGCTCCGCCCAGGCAACATACACCGGGGCTTCGAAACCCGGAACTAAACGCTTGTAGGAATTCACCAGCGGGTTTGTGACGGCCGTGATGGCCGGTGCGTGTTGCAACAGTCCAGCGATGAAGCCGCGGGCAACCGTGCTCAACCCATCTTCCCGGGACTCATCGTAAAAAGCGTTTTCCTCTTTTTGAAAAAGAGACAAATGCGTGTGCATTCCTGAACCCGCCACCCCGTAAATGGGTTTGGGCATAAAAGTAGCTACATATCCGTTCTGGATGGCGAGCGTCTTTACAGCAAGCTTGAGAGTAATCAGGTTATCCGCCACCCGCAAGGCTTCTCCATATTCAAAATCGATTTCATGCTGCCCCGGAGCCACCTCGTGGTGGGCAGCTTCGATATTGAAACCCAACTCATCCAGGGCGATAACCATGTCCCTCCGGAGCTTTTCCTCCTGGTCGAAAGGTAACAGGTCAAAATAGCTTCCCCGGTCATGGGTGTAGGGTTTACCATCCTCGTCCCGCCGGAAGATGAAAAATTCTGCTTCCGTTCCTATTTTGAAGGAATATCCTTCCTGAGCCGCCTCTTGTAATACCCTTTTGAGGTTCGTACGGGGACATCCCTCAAAATCTCTGTTATCGGCGGAAGTAACATCGCAAATGATGCGTGCCACCAGCTCGTGTTGTTCCCACGGACACACCATGAACGTATCGGGGTCGAGCACAAGCTTCATATCTGACTCCTCTATACGAACAAAACCCTGTATGGAGGAACCGTCGAAGTTGACCCCTTCCTCCAGCGCCCTTTCCAGGCGCTTCACCGGAATCTCGACGTTTTTCGGGAGACCCAGAACGTCCACAAATTGTAACCGGACAAATTTTATATTTTCTTCACGTGCCTCATAGAGTAAATCCTGGTGATCCTTTCCCATATGCATTCACTCCATCTCCAGCCGGCCTTGGTCATCCACGCATGACATCTTCTTCGCCGGGAAAGATTTTCATAAAACTCTTCTTCCACTGAAGCCGCAGCTCTGCAAACCGCTCCTCTTCCCGTTCTATGAACATCCGACCCTCTTGTACCTGGCGGGCCACCTCTCCGGGAGCGGTTCCACCATAGGAACGCTTCCGCTCTACCGATTGTGCCGGATCCGAGAAAACAAGAATGTCCTCGTAAAAACCTTCGCTGACGGATGCAAGATCTTCTTTCCGCAACTCTGCCAAGGTGCGACCCTGTGAGGCGAGGTCCCGTACCAGTGCTCCCACCAATGAATGGGCTTTCCGAAAGGGAATACCCTGTTCCACCAGGTACTCGGCTATATCGGTTGCGGTTAAAAACCCTTCCTGTAGCGCTCGGGCTATGGTATCTTCCCGCAGAGTTATATGATCCACCAGGCGGGCTGCCAGGTGAAGTGAATCTGTAACTTCTCTCATCACCCTGAACATGGGTGCCTTGTCCTGCTGCAGATCCCTGTTATAGGTGAGGGGAAGCCCCTTGAGTGTGACAGCCAAACTCAGCCAACCCGATACCGATTCTCCGCTCTTTCCCCTGATGAGTTCAGCCACGTCGGGATTTTTTTTCTGCGGCATGATGCTCGAACCGGTGGTGAATGCATCATCGATCTCGAGAAAGCCGAAACCCGGTGAAACCCACAGCACTATCTCTTCGGCTAATCTACTCAGGTGGAGGGCTGCAAGTGCACAGTGCCCCACTACCTCTAAAATAAAATCCCTGTCTGCGACGATATCCATGCTGTTACCTTGAACAGTGGGAAACGCCAAAAAGCGTGCCGTCTCTGCGCGGTCAATCGGCAAGTTGGTACCGGCCAGTGCAGCCGCTCCCAGGGGAAGGATATTCACCCGCGGGAGAGCATCACGCAATCTTTCGGCGTCCCGCCGGAACATGGCAAAATACGCCATCATGTGATGAGAAAAAAGTACCGGTTGGGCGGGTTGCAGGTGAGTATACCCCGGCATCACGAGCTTTGGATATGTTACGGCCTTATCGAGCAGGGCGTGCAGGAGGGTTGTGATCTCGTGCCCCACTGTCACCATGGCTTCACGGAGAAAGAGCCTCTCGTCCAAAACAATCTGGTCGTTTCTGCTGCGGCCGGCGTGGAGCTTGCCCGCCGTTTCTCCGATCAATTCATGCAGGCGGCTTTCGACGAGGCTATGGATATCCTCATGGGAAGAGGGGTCGATCGTCCCCTCAGTGAGTTCCCTCATGATGGTACGCAACCCTTCCAGGATGGCGGCGGATTCGGTGCCTTCAAGCAGCCCCACCCGTTCGAGCATCATGCAGTGGGCGGCGCTTCCCCACACATCGAAAGGGTACAGGACGTAATCATCCATGACGGAGGTGGTAAAGCTCGTAACCTCTTCATCGGGTTCCTTCTTCATCCGGCTTCCCCATAATCTCACGGTGTCATCTCCGGGTATTCAGGTATTTCTTTTGCGGTTGACCACCGCACTGATCCTGGTGGGAAGACCCCACAGTTTAATAAAGCCCTCCGCTGCCTGGTGGTCAAACATGTCTCCCTTGTCATAGGTGGCCAGTCCCAAGTCATACAAGGAATATTCGCTCTTTCTTCCCACCACCTGGGCACTCCCCTTGAAAAGCTTGATCCTCACCGTGCCGGTCACTCGTGCAGCCACCTTGGCCATGAAAGCATCCAGAGCCTCCCGCAGGGGTGAATACCATAACCCCTCATACACCACCTGTGAGTACTTTTCTTCCAATATCGGTTTAAAATGCGTGACTTCCCGTGGTGTTACAAGGTTTTCAAGGTCACGGTACGCTTCCACGAGGAGGAAAGCCGCCGGACACTCGTATATCTCGCGTGATTTGATACCTACCAACCGGTTTTCCAAATGATCCACCCGTCCGTAGCCCTGTTCTCCACCCAGGCGGTTCAACTCTTCCACCAGGTTCACCAGGGAATAGTACTGCCCGTTCAAGAGCTTGGGGAAACCTGCTTCAAAACCGATTTCCAGGTACACTGGTTCATCGGATGCACGGCGGGGGTCACGGGTCCATTCGTACACTTCCTCCGGGGGCTCTGTCCAGGGGTCTTCCAAGACCCCGCACTCGATACTGCGCCCCCAGATATTTTGATCAATGCTGTAGGGGTTTTCTATCGTCACCGGTACCGGAATCCCGTGAGCGCTCGCATACTCTATTTCCTCCTCCCGCGAAAATGACCAGACCCGGGCAGGTGCAATCACCTCAAGCTGCGGGTTGAGCGCGGCGACCGACACATCGATCCGTACCTGGTCGTTTCCTTTTCCCGTGCACCCGTGGGCAATAATACCCGCTTCCCTTTCTTCGGCAACCTGTACCAGGTATTTTGCTATCAGGGGTCGGGAAAGAGCGGTAGCCAAAGGGTAACGGCGTTCATAGACGGCACCGGCCCAGAGGGCCGGAACAACATATTCGTCAATAAATTCTTCCCGTACGTCAAATACCAAAGCCTCCTTAGCTCCCACGCTCAAAGCTTTTTGCTGTACTCCATCCAGATCTTTTCCCTGGCCGAGATCCAGTGTGACCGCGTATACCTCGGCCTCATATTCTTCCTGCAGCCAGCGGATGGCCACCGAGGTATCCAATCCCCCGGAATACGCCAAAATAACTTTTTTACGACTCGCCATGTTCCATAATCCTCCTCTCTCCATTCACATAGCTTCCAATTGAGCGGAAAATGCCTCTACGAAAAGAATTATTTCCTCTTCCGTGATACTCAAGGGGGGAAGAATACGTACCGTGTCAGGGTTTGCCGCATTGACCAGTACTCCGCGTCCGAGCATTCCCTGCACCGTTTCCGCTGCGCGGTTGGGAACCTGGATGCCCCACATGAGGCCTACACCGCGTACTTCCGTAATGATTGAGGGATACAGCCGCTGCAGGGAGGTAAGCTCTTGTGCGAGTATTGCTCCTTTTGCCTGTACACCACCTAAAACCTCCGGTTGAGAGACTGTTTCCACTACCACCAAGGCCGCCCGGCAAGCCAGTGGATTCCCACCGAAGGTGCTTCCCTGGTCCCCTTTACGAGCTACAGAAAGGGGTTTTTCCCCGAACAGCACCGCAGCTATCGGAAGCCCACCGCCAAGTCCCTTGGCCAGGGTCACAAGATCAGGACGCACTTCATAGTGCTGGAAAGCGAAAAAATGTCCTGTACGTCCCATACCGCACTGCACCTCGTCAAAAACAAGAAGTATATCCCGCTCATCGCAGAGCGCACGCAGCTCATGGAGAAAGCTTCTTTCAGCAGGGTACACCCCTCCCTCACCCTGCACCGGTTCCAGGATGATCGCGCATACTTCCTCATCAATTGCCTTTTCGACACTATGCATATCGTTGATATGGGCAAAGACGATGCCCGGTGGCAGCGGGTCAAGGTCCTGGTGAAATTTTTCCTGCCCCGTTGCAGAGAGCGTCAATACAGTTCTCCCATGAAAAGAGCGGTGAAAGGCTACAAACTTGTAGCGGCTGCCATGCTTACGCTTTCCGTAGAAACGAGCCGCTTTCAAGGCTACTTCGTTGGCCTCCGCCCCGCTGTTGTTGAAAAACACCCGCGGGAAGCCTGCAAGCTCACATAACCTCCTCGCCAGGGAAAGCTGGGGAACAGTATGATAGAGGTTGGATGCGTGAAAAAGTGCCTCCGCCCCTTCTTTCACCGCTTCCACAAGGGGGCGGTATCCATAACCCAGGATATTGACCGCAAGACCGGCGACACAGTCAAGATACCGCTTTCCCTCCGGATCTATGACCCAAGAACCTTCTCCCCGTTCAATCACCAGCGGAAGACGGCGGTAGGTGGGCAATATCCATTGTCCATCTTCCCTGAAGACTTCTTCACTCCTCATCTTTCACCCCTGTATATAACAGTATGTTCTATTTTTGGCACAAAAGCGGAGAAAGAGCAAGCTTTTCCCTGTGCGGCGGTTCATTCCTTCTTTTTGCACCCCATGCGGGTGTGACCAAGTCACGCTGTCACCCTGGTACCCGGAAGTTCTCCGCCACGCGCGTATCCCTCAAGTGCTCCCAGGGCTTCACCTCCTGCGATGATCACTTCCCGTACACCATTTTCCACTGCTTCTTTGGCCATTTTGAGTTTGGGAATCATTCCTCCGCCTGCGACACCGCCTTTTAACAACCCGGGGATATCACCTGCGGACAGGGTGTGTATCATGCTCTCCGGATTCAGTGGATCGGACAATACACCGGGGACATCGGTGAACAATACCAGGGTTTCCGCCGCTACCGCACGGGCAATGCCCGCCGCTACCGAATCAGCGTTTACGTTGAGGCTCCTCCCCTCGCTATCCGCCGAAACAGGCGATACCACCGGCAAAAATCCTTTGTCCCACAGTCCCTGGAGCAGGGCAGTGTCCACACGGGATATTGATCCAACCCTCCCCAAGTCGATGGTCTCACCTTCTTTTTCCATGAGCATTTTCTCAGCACCGATCAGTCCGCCATCACGGCCGCTTATCCCGCAGGCGAGTACCCCCTCCCGCGCCAGCAAACCCACCATGGTTTTGTTGAGGTATCCGCTCAGAACCATTTCGGTCAGGTCCATGTCTTCCCGGTCGGTTACCCGCAGACCTTCTTCAAAGCGCGCTTCCTTGCCGACCCGGTTCATGAGAGAGGTGATTTGCGGTCCTCCCCCATGTACTATCACCAGCTGTTTTCCTTCTCTCCACAGTCTGGCAAGGGGAGCCGAAATGTGATCATTTTCAGGATCAATGTTTTTTCCGCTTATTTTTATGACAATTTTCACACATATCACCTCAGCTGTAATGGCTGTTTATCTTCACATAGTCAACAGACAAATCACAGGTCCAGACATTGAACGATCCCTGACCCGTACCTAATCGAATGATCATTTCAATCTCTTGAGCGCACATTACCTTACGCAGGACCTCCCACCCCCCTTCCGAGGTACCCATACCGTCCCGTACGAAAGGTGTTCCGTTGACCGACAAAGATACTCTTGCAGGTTCGAAGTCGGCACCGCTCCTCCCCAACGCAGCCATCACCCGCCCCCAGTTGGGATCTTCACCGAAAAGAGCCGTCTTGACCAGCATCGACTCAGCAACGGTAAAAGCCGCTTTGCGGGCATCCTCCGGAGTGGCCGCTCCCTCCACCACCACGTTGAGAAATTTTGTGGCTCCCTCACCGTCGCGGGCAAGGTCTTTGGCGAGCTCCGTACACACCCATTGCATGGCTTCCTTGAACGTGGGATAGTCAGGATGGTTTCGGTCGATGGTTGATGACCCGCTTGACCCGTTGGCCAAGATGAGGACCATGTCATTGGTGCTGGTATCTCCATCCACTGTCACCCGGTTAAAGCTTGCATCTACGGACTCCTGTAAAACCTCCTGGAGCACTTCTCCATCCACGGCCGCGTCGGTGATAAGAAAGGCGAGCATGGTGGCCATATCGGGGCGTATCATACCCGCACCCTTGGCTATGGCCGCAAGGTTTACCGTTTTTTCATCAATGCTAAAGGATACCGACCGTTCCTTGGGAAAAGTATCGGTAGTCATGATGGCCAATGCAGCACTGTGGTCACCACATTTTTCGTAGGCGCGTTCACGAAGCAGGCGAACACCTGTTTCAATCTTTTCCAGCGGCAGAAAATCTCCGATAACCCCGGTAGAGGCTACCCCCACCAACGCGGGATCAGGGATTGAAAACTCCCGGGCGACAACGTGAGCAACAAAACGTGCATCATCGAGCCCCCGGCTGCCGGTGCAGGCGTTGGCCACCCCGCTGTTTATCACCACTGCCTGAAGGTTTCCCCCGCGTTGCAAGTGTTCCCTGGTGACCGTTACCGGGGCGGCAACCACGCTATTGCGGGTAAAGACGCCGGCCGCGGTGGCAGGAACCCTGGAAAAAAGAATCGCCAGGTCCTTCCTGCTTTTTTTTATGCCACAATTGATACCACAGGAAAAGAAACCTTCCACGGCGTCAAGACCCTTATCAAGAATCCGAAATGATTGTTCCTGCATAATTACCTCCTACGGATACAGAACAGAACAGGTCAGGCTTTCCCGTTCATCCAGATCAAACATAATGTTCATATTTTGCACCGCCTGACCTGAGGCTCCCTTGGTAAGGTTATCGAGTGCACTTATCACCACGACACGGCCCTCTCCGGTTTTTTTCAAGCCGATATCAATATAGTTTGAACCCACTACCCACTTGAGTTCAGGAAACGATCCGGGTGGATACACCCTCACCCACGGTTCGTGCAGGTACGATTCCTTGCATATGTCGAACAGGCTGGTTTCTGGAAGGTCCTCTTTCAGCTGGAGATACAGAGTGCTCAAAATGCCTCTTTTCACGGGAAGGAGATGGGGTACAAAAGTAAGCTGTACCAGGCCATTGTAAAAAAAACTCATCTGTTCGGCGATTTCCCCCTCATGGCGGTGTTCGCCTACCTTGTATGCTTTGAAATTTTCATCAACCTCGCAAAAATGTGTGGCTTCCCCGGCTTTTTTCCCCGCCCCGCTTACTCCTGATTTACTGTCGGCAATAATAACAGGTTCAATGACCCCGGCCTGCAGCAATGGATACAGGGGAATCAGGATGGAAGTGGGATAACACCCGGGATTTGCCACCAAACGTGCAGTACGTATGCCCGGCCGGTAGATCTCCGGTATGCCGTATATCGCCTCATCCACACACATGGCCGCCCTGTGCTCCAGGCCATAACACTGACGATACACCTCGAGGTCCTTGATGCGGAAATCAGCCCCCAGGTCCACCACCCGCACATGATCAAGCACCTGCGGCACCCAATCCATGGATACTCCATGGGGAAGAGCAAAAAATACCACGTCCACACCCCTCGCATCGCATGCCACATCCCTGGATTGGAAATACAGCTTCATACGTTCCATCCATGCAGGACAGTATTCCTCCAAAGCTTTTCCTGTGTAGTTTTCACTGGTTACCCACTCCACCTGTGCAGAGGGATGATTCTCCAACAGGCGCAACAGTTCCAAACCTGTATACCCGGAACCGCCGACGATCCCCACTTTCACCATGCTTCCAGCCTCCCGTTTAAGGGCAGTGAGTCGTGAGTAGGGAGTCGTGAGTAGTGGAAAGGATAAAGGCATGGTACATAGCTCCTTGCTCATTTTTGATTTGAGCGTATTTGCCATATCTCCATTCCG
>PWXL01000140.1 GCA_003561145.1 Candidatus Atribacteria bacterium | reverse complement strand
CGGGGGGACCTGCATATATTGTTTCCTGATAATCCGAAGGTTATGGCCTTCACCCGTACCTGGGAGGAAGAAACGGTCCTGGTGGTAGCGAATCTTTCCCGTTTTTGCCAGCTGGTGGAGCTACCTCTTGCTCACCTTTCCGGCATGGTTCCCCAGGAAGCCTTCAGTCAGAACCGCTTTCCGGTCATATCGGAGGCACCGTATAATCTTACCCTGGGTCCCTATGACCACTACTGGTTTCTGCTTGAGCGGGAAGAAAAGCCCCTGGAGGAGATGGTGTCCGAAACTGCGCCGCCTCCCTACACCGTGCGGCGTGACTGGAAAACTGTTTTAGAAGGTCGTTCCCGCGAATGGTTGGAGGTAGAAGCGCTTCCTCCCTTTTTAGCGCGCAGCCGCTGGTTTGCCGGAAAAAACCGCACCATACAAAGAGTCACGGTGCTGGATGCCTTGCCCTTGCCCCGTGATTCAATGCAGGGATATATTCTCATCGTGGAGGTCCGCTATCTTTCCGGGCCCTCCGAAATATACCTGTTACCCCTTACCTATCTTTCCGGGGAGGAACGGGTACATCTCGAGGAAGAACACCCCGGGGCCGTGGTGGCTTCTCTTCGTGTTGACCATGAAGACGGTGTGCTGATTGATGCGGTGTACGAGGAGCGCTTCAGAGAAAACCTGCTCAACTTTCTGCGTGCCAGGAAAACCGTCAAGGGTCAGAAGGGGTCCCTCGCCGCCTTGCCCGGTCGAAAGCTGCGCCGCATGATGAACGAACGTTCCAAGCCTTTTTCTTCCCGTGTCTTGAAAGGAGAGCAGAGCAATACCTCTCTCCTCTACAACGAAAATATCTACATAAAGCTCTATAGGAAGTTGGAAGAGGGTACCCATCCGGAGCCCGATATCATCCGCTTTCTTACGGAGAAAACCGGCTTTGCCAACGTTCCCTCCTTCGGTGGGACACTCGAGTATCGCAGGCTGGGGTATGACCCCTTCTCGCTGGTGTTTGTCCAGGAATATGTGACGAACGAGGGTGACGGGTGGACCCATACACTGGATACCCTGGGGAGGTACTACGAAAACGTGCTGAGCCGCCGGGGTGAAGCTGACTACCTGGTCAAAGACCTTCCCCGGGAGCGGATTGTGTCCCTGGAAGACCTGCCTCCCGCGTTTCAGGATTTGACCGGGGGGTTGGACCTGGAGATGACCGCCTTGCTGGGTAAACGTACCGCTCAAATGCATTGTGCCATGATGTCCCGCCGCGAAGAGGCCGCCTTTGCCCCCGAATCCTTTTCCATGCTGTACCAGCGGTCGGTGTACCAGTCCATGCGCAACCTCACCCGCCGGAACCTGGAACTGTTGAAAAAAGGGTTGGCCCGTATCCCCAGGGATTACCAGCAAGAAGCCCGCTCGGTTTTGCAAAGTGAAGGGGAAATTCTTTCCTGCCTGCGGGCGGTGACCGCTTCCCGAATCCGGTCCGCCAAGATCCGTACGCACGGTGACTATCACCTGGGGCAGGTGTTATTCACCGGTAAGGATTTTATGATAATCGACTTCGAGGGAGAACCGGCACGGGCCCTCAGCGAGCGGCGCTTGAAGCGTTCCGCTCTGCGTGATGTGGCCGGTATGATTCGGTCATTCCACTACGCCGCTTACGGGAAACTCCTGCTCCCCAGCGTTTTCAGGCCTGATGACATTGCTGGGCTGGAACCCTGGGCGGAGCTCTGGTACCGTTTGAGCTCAGCCGTTTTCCTCCACGACTACCGGGAAACTGCCATGACTGAGGCGGAACTTCTTCCCCTTGACCGGGATAACTTCTTTGTCCTGCTCGATGCCTTCCTCCTCGAAAAAGCCGTCTACGAGTTGGGCTATGAGCTCAACAACCGGCCCGAATGGGTGGGTATTCCACTGCGGGGCATCAAGCATCTCCTGGAGGAAGCAGCGGCGCGAGAAACAAAGGAGGAATGATACCATGAACGGAACAGGGAGTATACGCCACGACGTGACACTTCTTACAGAACACGACGTGTATTTATTCAAGGAAGGAAATCATTTCCGTTTGTACGAGAAACTGGGCTCACACCCTATTGAGGTACAGGGAACTCAAGGGACATATTTCGCCGTATGGGCTCCCAATGCGCGCGAGGTTGTGGTCATCGGGGATTTCAACGGCTGGAACCCGGACTCTCACCCCCTGCGGGTGCGTGAAGATGCATCGGGCATCTGGGAAGGGTTCGTTCCCGGTGTTGAGGTTGGAGCGGTATACAAGTACCATATTATTTCCAACCATCACGGATACCGGGTGGACAAGGGCGATCCTTTCGCTTTTACCTGGGAAGCTCCGCCCCGCACGGCTTCTGTAGTGTGGGACCTCGCCTACACCTGGGAAGACGAGACATGGATGAGCGACCGCGGAAGAAAGAACTCTCTTCATTCACCCCTTTCCGTGTACGAAGTACATGCCGGTTCCTGGCGGAGGGTGCCCGAAGAGGGAATACGGCCTCCCACCTGGGAGGAAATGGCAACGATGCTTCCCGTTTACTGCCGTGACCTGGGGTTTTCCCATGTCGAATTCCTTCCCGTGATGGAGCACCCCTTCTACGGATCCTGGGGGTACCAGACCACGGGGTATTTTGCCCCCACCAGTAGGTACGGCAGGCCGCAGGGTTTCATGAAGCTTGTTGACGAACTCCACCGGGAGGGGATAGGGGTTATCCTGGATTGGGTTCCTTCACATTTTCCTTCCGATGAGCACGGGTTGGTCTATTTCGACGGAACCAATCTCTTCGAACACGCCGATCCACGCCAGGGCTTCCACCCTGACTGGAAGAGCTACATTTTCAACTACGGGCGCAACGAAGTGCGGTCTTTCCTGATTTCGAGCGCCATGTTCTGGCTGGAAAAATATCACGCAGACGGCCTGCGGGTGGATGCGGTAGCCTCCATGCTCTACCTCGACTACTCCCGCAAGGAAGGGGAGTGGATTCCGAACAAGTACGGGGGGAGAGAAAACCTGGAAGCCATATCTTTTCTGCGGCGGATGAACGAGGTTGTTTATGAATCCCATCCGCAAGCGCACACCATAGCCGAAGAATCCACGGACTGGCCCATGGTATCCCGTCCCCTCTACCTGGGCGGGCTGGGATTCGGAATGAAATGGAATATGGGGTGGATGCACGATACACTCGACTATTTTTCCAAGGACGCCGTACACCGCAAATACCACCACAACCAGCTGACCTTCAGTATCTGGTATGCCTTTTCGGAAAACTTCCTTTTGCCGCTTTCCCATGACGAGGTCGTACATGGAAAAGGTTCG
>PWXL01000072.1 GCA_003561145.1 Candidatus Atribacteria bacterium | reverse complement strand
CAGGCTCAGCAACGCACCGAGATGCGGGTTGAGGAACTGGCTCAGGCTCAAACCCGCACTGAAAAAGCCCTGTTCAAGCTGCAAAAACAGGTGGGGGGTTTGAGCGAGAGCATTGGGGGAGACATCGAGGACATCGCTGCTACCGTTGTGCACGAAGCCTTGAACCGGTGGTATGGATGGACCATCGATATACTGGAGCGAGGGTGGGTGAAACTGAACAGCCGCCCAGTAGAAATTGACTTCACCGGGACGGCCCATGACCCCGCACGGCCACAAACGACGATCCGCATCATCGGAGAGGCCAAGCACAACATCACCCGACGGGAAGTGGAGAAATTCCTCAGAAAGATAGAGAAAGCCAAAAAGGTCTTCTCCGCTGAACTTTTCCCCGTTATTTTCTGTTACCGCATACACCCAGATGCCCGGGAACTGATCAAAGAGGAAGGATTAGCTCTCGTCACTTCCCGCGGAGATGTATTTTGGAAGTAGCATCACTCTTGTCCAAATCGAAAAAGGCAAAACAAGAAGACCTCACCAACCAGTATCATGATATAAAGATCCGTTGAGAAACAAACACCAGCCAGCTGGAGGTGAGGTTGTGTAAATATGGTACAGCAGATTTTGAAAGGATTCCAGGGGGCGAATTGCCTCATTCATTATCTTAAGGAAATCCAATCGTTCCCTCACCGAAAAATCTCAAGATACTTTATCATACCTCCAGACCATGATCGAGGGGAATTGCAAACCCACCACTTACGATTGACACCTCACGGATTTCATTTCCCGTCACCCCGGCATGAAGCGGGGTCCAGTGTCTTTCGACTTCCTTCGCAGCTGAAAAAGTGATAATTCAAGGCCTTCCCCGAAACCTTGCAAGGATCTCTTCCTCATCTTTTAACCTATATGCATAATATATACACAATAATACATATAATTTATAGGTGAGTGCGGTGATGCGTATTACTTTGAACAGAGGATACCGGTTGATTGAAAAGGCATCAAAACTGACCGGTATAAAGGAAATAACTACCTTGGTCAGACTTGGCCTGGAAGCCCTGATTGCCCGTGAAAGCAGCATCAGACTGGCTCAACTGGGAGGAACTGAAAGAGAGTTGAAAAGAATACCCCGCCGAAGAATGGGAGCACAAGAGAATGGTCCTCGTTGATACCTCCGTCTGGATGTCCCATTTCAGGAAAGGGAATCTTGATGTGAGCAAGTTCCTGGAAGACGGCGAGGTTGTAACGCATCCCTTCATCATTGGTGAGCTTGCCTGTGGGAATCTCAGGAATAGGTCGGGAATCCTGTCGCTTGTGCGGGCACTCCCTTCGGCTATCCAGGGAGAACATGAGGAGGTGTTACAGTTTATAGATCATCATCAACTGATGGGGAAGGGGATATGCTACATCGATATTCATTTGGTTTTCTCAGCTGCCCTCTCGAGCGCGGCATTGTGGACACTTGATAAAAAATTAGACGCGGTTTCTTCGCACCTTGGCACAAGGTACAAAGTCAGCAGAAATCGAAAATGAGAAAGTTTGTTTCCCGTCACCCTTGCATCTTTCCACCTCGTCACCCCTGCATCTTTCCACCTCGTCACCCCTGCATCTTTCCACCTCGTCACCCCTGCAATCATTGAGCAGGGGTCCACATTTTTTTATTCCCTTCAAAGCGAAAAAGTGATATTTCAAGACCGGTTCCGAAAAAAGACTAAAATGCCGTTTGGTGCTGAAAGTTTAACGTTTAGAGTTGAAGCCCTATTCCCGGCCCCGATTCCCAATGCCCGGAAATTCAGTGATCAAGGGTTTTATTCCAATGCATCGATTTTCAGGCAGGGACTGTTCCATTCTTTTATCTTACTCTCACCGTTACGTATCACGTCTTTTCCCCTAAACACTCAACCACTTTTATCAATACTTATAATGCAAGACCAGACCCTCAGCGACCCACTAGATGTGACCCCGGAAACCTCAGTTACTTCTCATCGTGTCAATTCCCCCATGCAAAATACAAGATGTAGACACCAGAATAACCACAGCATACCTGTGATACAATGAACCCAGGCCTACTGTTTTTTTCTACAGCCACTTTTCGCAGGATTTGGCCGTCATTTTAGACCGGCTTAGACACCTATATTTCAAAGAATCAATGGAATTCTTTGGTAATCTATGGAATAGCTCATGGATATAATGGGTAATAAAGAGTAAGATTTTTCTAGATGTTATATCTTCCGGAGGATTGACTATGGTAAAAATAGCCGATCGAATAGAGTCTGATCCACATATCCATCATGGAAAACCGGTGATTGCCGGCACCAGAGTGCCTGTTCACATGATATTGGGATTATTAGGTAATGGGGTTACTTTTGAAGAGATCATTCGTGATTATTACGACCACATTACTAAAGAAGATATTTTAGCATACATTCGATATGCGAACTCTCTGGTGGAAGAAGAGGAAGTGTATGCTGTAGAGAACACCGATGCCCAAACATAGGTTCCTGGCCGATGAATGTACCTTTGTTCAAACAGTCCGCTTTATGAGAGAACTCGGTTTCCATATAGAACGCACTCAAGAATTTGGGCTTAAAGGAGCAAAGGATGCAGATATTTTTGCCCAAGCACAAGAAACACAATCAGTTCTGGTTACAAATGACAAAGGCTTCGGAAATATTAGCGCATATCCCCCTTCCTCTCATCACGTATAATTGTCTTAAAGATGCCAGCAAATCCACAAGCGGATCGAAAAGTTCATGAAGTACTAAGAAGACTTCTGAAAAGCGAAACTGTATTTGATAAGGCCCTCTTTATTGTGGATGTTAACAAATATAGAAAAAGAAAGTAGAGTTTAGAACCCTATTTTAAGGGACAGAGTCAAGATTTATTACTATGCTGGGCGCAACAAAACACTGCCCCTGGCTACCACTTACGAGATACGTTCTTCGATAAAAGTGATGACCATCGAAGCTTTCTCTACAGCCGCATATGCATCCTCCTCTTGATACACTTCAGACGTTATACCCCCAGCCAGTCCGTTAGGATACCGCATAGAAAAACAAAGCTCTTCCGCTGCAAGTAGCGGGGTATACAATTTCGACTATCAAGAAATATTAGCTCGCAGCAACCGGCGGGGAATGCAACCAAAGCGATTCAAGACCCCCGACCTGATGTCTTTATCACAAAGAGATGGAATGGGGTGTTCATGGTGGATCCTCCTGGCAGATATTGGGGAGTGAGTATCACCCGGCGTCTCGTCTACTATCTCAGCCACGGGGGCACCATTTCAGTGGACGTCCAGGGGTGATGACGAGCTGACGGGGGCGGCAATTCACGTCGAGT
>PWXL01000059.1 GCA_003561145.1 Candidatus Atribacteria bacterium | reverse complement strand
AGGGCATACAGACCTGAACGGAGGGGATTGAAAGAGCGGTAGTCTGTAATATGTACCGTCACTCCGCCATATTCCTCGCGTCTGTCCGGGATAAAAACCACGCCGTCTAGCTCTGCGCTGTTGAGAAGGTCCGCGAACCGGAATGTGTCGATTCCCTTTCCTCCTATCCAGCGAAAATAATCCCTCTGTACAATGCCGGTTCCCTGTCCAAGGCCGGTAGCCATGTATCCGAATACAGATTCAATATCCGGAATCATTGGAGAGGTCTGTGTCCAGGAAAGTCCGGTATCATGATAGATCATATCCCGTGTATAACCTTCCATGGAAACGACAGTGAGATCTGCATTGATCGAACGGTTAAAAAAGAGCGCCAGTTCCCCCACCGTCATGCCATGGGCACCGGGAAGAGTATCGACACCAACGAAGCTTGCGAAATCCTCTTCGAGTACCGGCCCTTCTACAATAGTTCCGCCCAGTGGATTGGGCCGGTCAAGCACAATAACACTTTTCCCTGCTCGAGCGGCAGCCTGCATGGCGTAATTGAGTGTTGAAATATACGTATACCATCGGGAACCGATATCCTGTACTTCAAAGACTAGGACATCGATATTTTCAAGCATCTCTTGAGTCGGCTTGCGGGTTGGACCGTACAGGCTGTATACAGGAATACCGAGTTCCGGGTGGGTGAAAGAAGCGACATACTCACCGGCCAGCGCTTTGCCGTCAATTCCGTGTTCGGGACCAAACAATGCTGCAAGATGGATTGAGGGATGTTGGAAAAAAAGCTCAGATGTTCTTTGACCGTTTGCGTTCACCCCACTTTGGTTGGTGATGAGCCCCACCCGTAATCCTTCAACGAGATTTGTGTAGTGGTCAAGGAAAACGTCGACTCCCAAACGGATAGGAACTGCGGCAAAAAGTGGAGTGATAAAAATGCCGATGGCGAAAAGGGCAATCACCGTGCATAATAAGATGTGTAAGCATTTCCTTTTCAATACTCATCACCACCCTGCTGGCCGTCTGATAGTGATTTTCTGATTATTGTAACCGGTTTTTCGATGAAAACAAGCCTTGTCAAGGTGCTTATGAATTGAGAGTTCAGTTGGTTGCGGCGCAATAAAGCATTGAAAATTCGAGGGGAGAGGCATTGAGTTTTGTGAAAAATCGGTCAGGGCTTTTTTTTGGATATCTCAGACGGAAAAAGAGCCCTGACCCTCTTTCATTGGATGCTTCTGAATAGTGTGAGGCGAAAGGAAAACAGCTAGTTTTTCAACCGGGCATCGAGTGTAATGGGAATATTTGAAAGCAGAACACTGACCGGGCAATTCTTTTTCGCTGATTCCGCCTGAGGTGTAAAGTCCCGTTCACTCAGCCCTGGTACTTTGGCTGTGCAATCAAGGTGACTGGCACTGATTTTAAAACCATCACCCTCTTTCGCTAAACTCACTTTCGCTGAAACTTCCACTTTTTCCGGTGAATATCCATTTTCAACCAGTACACCGGAAAGGGCCATGGCGAAACATCCGGCATGCGCTGCGGCGATGAGCTCTTCAGGGTTTGTCCCGGTACCGTTTTCAAAACGAGAAGCAAACGAATAATTACCCTTGAAAGCCCCACCACCGAACTCCACCGTTCCACGTCCGTTTTTCAGACTCCCTTCCCAAACAGCCTGTGCAGTTCTTTTTAACATTATCAAATGACCTCCTTCATATTTTTCATAGCTATACAGAAAGGCTTTGTTACTTTACCGTGATTTCCAGATTAAAAAAACTTTCAAGTGTGCTCATAGAGTGTAGCCAACTGTTTTAACGCAGAGGAATCATATTTCATTCCTTCGGTTGGGAAAATTGTATGTAATCTCTTGTTTTCGGGTGACAAAAGTGAGAAAGGCAGGGAATGATAAATGGTACAATAAAAAAACATGAGGAGAGTGTAACGGTGTCATGAAAGAGAAAACGCAAAAGCCCGCATTTTTCCGGTTACGCGAGCATGGAACCTCTTTGCGGACCGAAGCCTTGGCCGGACTGACCACGTTCTTGACCATGGCGTATATTATCTTTGTGAATCCCGCCATATTGTCCGATGGAACGGGTATGCACTTTGAGCCCCTGGTAACCGCGACCATCCTGGCATCAGCCATCGGAACTCTTTTTGTAGGCTTTATGGCCAATGTGCCTCTTGCCATGGCTCCTGGCATGGGATTGAATGCCATGTTTACATACATGTTGGTTCGAGGATACGGTCTCCCGTGGCAGGAAGCATTAGGAGTGGTTTTCATTTCCGGTATTTTTTTTCTGCTTTTAACCGTCACCGGAATACGGAAAAAGATCGTCGATGCGATCCCCCTTTCCCTTCGTCTTGGCATAGGAGCGGGAATAGGGGTATTCATCACACTGATTGGTTTGGAAAATCTTCAATTGGTTGTCGCGGATCCAGCAACATTGGTAGCCCTTGGTCCACTTACTCTTCCTGTACTTCTTGGTCTTGCGGGACTTGCGATGATGGTTGTCCTTGAACTGCGGCGGGTAACGGGAGCGATTCTTATCGGTATCGTATCGGTTACTTTCCTCGCTTTATTCCTTCAATCAATGGGATGGGCGGATGGACTTGTGAGTTCTCCCGCATCAATTGTTTCCTCACCGGTCAATGTAAGAGATATCGCCTTTCAACTTCAAATTTGGGGCATACTTCGTCTCGGTATGGTCGGGGCTATTTTTTCTTTTATGTTCGTGGATTTATTCGACTCTGTTGGTTCTATCGTTGCCTGCGGCTATCAAGCGGGCTTAGTTCGTAAGGATGGGAGTATAGAGGGGGTTGACCGCATGCTTCAAGCGGATGCCTTGGCTACCGTAGCAGGAACACTCCTGGGCACCAGTACCACAACAACGTATATATTTAGATCTCTTCATACGGTCCATGTAGACGCATGCTTTCAGGTGTACCTTTCAAATTGATTACCACTGCCGTTTAGCCAATGGATGACAAAAAGAATACTTTTGCAAGAATACTTATGCATATTGAATACATACAGGGTATGTCATACAATAGGTTGTGTAATGGTTATGTAATGAATTTATTCAAATTTTTTTTACGTGTTATAGATTCACACAACTCACAGGGCGGCTCAAATCACAATGACAGGCTTGAAAATACGGGGAAAAGAAGAAATGGTGAAGAGGGAAAGGAGTTTCAGACCGTAAGATGTTAAACGTGGTTGACGGAGATGATTTGGAAGGAGGTGGTGGAAAAGAGCGCATAAGGTGAGCTTTCGTACCACATGCTTTACATTTTTTATACAAGGAGGTTGGATAGTCATGTCCAAAAAAATCCTGGTTGTGTTTCTT
>PWXL01000166.1 GCA_003561145.1 Candidatus Atribacteria bacterium | reverse complement strand
ATCACTTCGGCGCCGCCGATAATCGTGCCGACGGTGCTGCCCAGGTTGGCGAAGACGACGACCAGGAGGATGTGGGTCACCTTGTTGGTCCAGAAACCTTTCAGAGTGTGAATGTCGTCCGAGATAGTTTCAAAATCTTTGACGTTCGGTTTCCTCACAAACGCTTCGGTCAGGCCGGCGAACCAGCCCGCCGCCAAGAGGGGGTTCAATGAACTGATCGGAGCGACCAGGAAGGTGGTCAGGATGGCCAGGGGGTGGGCGAAAGCAATCAAAGCCCCCAGTGCTCCCAGCGAACCATTCCATAGAATCCACCTGACAATCTGCTCTATACCTGTTGCTCTGTCCACCGAAAAGGTGGAGGCAATAGCAAGGATAATTATGAGGGGAATGCTCCAGCCTATAATCATTGCAGTTTTTGACGCAGGTTTTACCTTCGACAGCTCGGTGAGGTCATGGTCTTTGAACAGTTCTTCCCTGATGCCCGGGATGTGGCCGGCACCCAGCACGGCTACCACTTTATTGCCCGGGGCTTGCTTGATTTTCTGGGCCAAGTACTTGTCCCTTTCGTCGATAAGGATATACTTGAGCTGTGGGAAGGCGCGAGAAAGCTCTTCTAGGGCCGCACTGAGCATGTCCTGATGCTTCATCTTTTCCATGTCTTCTTCGCTCAGGTCTTTATCCATGAGCATCCCCAGCAGGATCTGGAAGAACAGCTTCAGCTTGCCCCAAAAACCCATGTTGCGCCAGAGCCTGAGCATGGTGATCTGGAGGTCCCTGTCTGCCAGGCAGAGGTTGGCGCCGGTTTCTTTGGTTGACTCGATGGCCTGGAGCATCTCCTGGCCCGGCTGGACGCCAAACTTTCTGGCCAGCTTTTTCTGGTAGGAAGACACAACCAAGCTAGCGAGCAACAACAGAGCCTTGCGTTCCCTGATGATCTTGACTATGTTGGTATTTTTCCACCGTTCGGGGTCGACAAGGGCTTGGTAGCGAGCCTGGCAAAGTTCAACACAAACTGTATCGGGATTCTCGGTCTCGATAACTTCCTTGACCTCTTCCACGCTTTTCTTTGAAACATGAGCCGTACCGATCAGGATCAACTGCCGGCCTTCGAGTTCTATTGTATGGGCGTTTTCGCTGCTCAACCGATCACATCCTACACTTTAATTTTGGAGAATATCTTTGAAAATACTCATCGTTCTGCCGCCGAGGGCGAATGTGCCTCTGTGGCAGAACGCCGGAAAAGATGCCGCAGTCCAACCCACACGAACCAAGTCCCCAGGAGGATCACAACGCCTCCAGCTATCCAAAGTATTTGGCTGTATATTTCATCCGTCAACCAGGCCCGCCCCGTGGTCAGAACCACGGCGACAAGCAAATACCAGCTGAAGTCACCAAGTTCATGTCCGATGAAGAACTGTGTGAAATCCCTCCGCGAGCGGAGATCCAGAGTCGCTACTTGTCCAGTTCCGACCGTGGCCCACCAGCCGGTGAAGTAAGGATTTGATAGAGATGCGCCTATCCCGGCAAGAAAAAGGATGAACCAAGGCATCTCCTGGCCACGGGTCCCCACGAGAGAGGCGGCTGAGGCAGAAGCGGTGATCGTCCATCCCATCCACAGCAGCACGCCACCACCAATGACACCAAGCAGCACCCGAGCGGTGAGTGACTGTAGCCAACGGAGCAATCCCTTGGCTAAGCCGATCACCAGCAAAGCCTCCAGGAATGCATGGCCGAGCAGCAAAAACAAGACCGCCGCTGGCCCCTGTGCCAATACCTGGCCGATGACCAGGGCCAGCAAGGGGCCAGGTGACATAGCTCCGGTCAGCGCTACAACAAAAGCTAGTCCCACTATGCGCATATCAACCTCATTCTTCTGAGAATTTGTCTTTCAAGAGCAGACATTTACTGCAGATGTCTTTTTTATCGACAAGGGGGGCTACAGTATTTAATTTTTGGATTCATTATACCAGACAAAAAAAGGATTTTGCTTTCACTGTTTCAGTGTATTATTATGAACAAGGCAAAGAAGGAAAGAGACGTTACAATCCCAGGGAACAGAAATTTTAAGAAAAGGATGAACGTCAATGAGACCTTTCTCAAAGAAAGATAGCGGATTTGTACACCATGAATACCGGTTGGGCGAGTCCTTCGACTATTTTTTCGAGGTGACTGAAGCTACGTACTCAACAGAACAGCACGAACGGTTGCCGGTCATTAAAGATCTTCAAAAGATAGAGGAACTCGCCATCATTTACCGCCTGTCCATTGTATCGGTTGAGCATCCGAAAGCTACCAAAGAGATCGAATTGCTTGATACAAGGTATCGTGAAGTGACACAGGAAGATTTCATGAGTAAAACTGCAAAAAAGACGGTACCTCACCCACTTTCTTCCCTCATGCAGGGTTTTCCGGAAACACTCAGCTACAGGTATACTGATGAGGATTTTACCGAGGAACTCAACCAGGCCTTCAGCGCATACATGGGCAATCAGCTTGGAATATTCTTATATTACAAGCTGATGGACGTACATTCTTTTCAATCCGTGATTGACTCAATTCCCGCCGGGGAAGCAATTGGAGATATTGTGATTTCGCCTTCGGAAGACATCGAGGTCGAGCATGGAATGTTCCATAATCACAACCCCGTTCGTCTGTACAACAGGATCGATTTTTTGAATGGGGTGAAACACGCGTATTTCAAGGTGCAGACCATGGGAAACGTCTTTCGGGTGCCGGAACAGAAGATGGAAATGCATACCAACTATCAAATGACTTTCCATGTCCCCTTGGAAGGGGAGTCAAGGGGATTGCTGTCCCAAGGTGAGCAGCAGGAATCGGCATTTGTGATACGGAGCGGGGAACCGGTTACGTCAATCCAAAGGCAGTATTCATTGACATTACAGACCGGTCTCCAACATAGCGGGGTAGAAGAGGACACCAGCTCTTGAGTTTGGAGTACGTTTTCAAACGTTTGAAAAAATGGATGAGTATCATTGTTCCCTTTCCAATATGTGGTGGATCTCTGAATCCCGCAGGTGTACATTTTCTCCGGCATAGTCAAAGGCGGTTTTGTCTTTGCCACATCTGGCACTGCCATCTGCCTCGGCCTCCAGCAAGATTTTTACCACTTCTGTTTGGTTCCATCTGGCTGCCAGCATCAGCGGGGTTCGACCCTCGACATCCCGGGCTTCCAAATCTGCCCCGGCCTCCAGCAGCAGGGTAATAACCTCAGGGTTTTGGTTCCTGGTGGCTGCTATCATCAACGGAGTCCGTTCCAGTTTATCCCGATCATCCACTTCCACTCCAGCCTCCAGAAGCACCCTGACAACTTCCGGGTTTCGGTTTCTGGCT
>PWXL01000209.1 GCA_003561145.1 Candidatus Atribacteria bacterium | reverse complement strand
CGGTAGAATTCAATCTTTAAAAAGACATCTTCTTCGCATGATGAACCCTTGAGTGGTAATCATGCGAAGAAGATGTATGGATAAGGGAGGCGCTATGAATTCCCCGGTAAGCAAAAAAGATGAAGAAATCCTCAAAATAGAAGAAATATCAAAGTGGTTCGGGGGAATCTGTGCCGTTAACAAAGTCAGTATGGCTATCCAGGCGGGTGAGAAGAGGGCACTTATCGGTCCGAACGGGGCTGGGAAGACTACCCTTTTTAATCTCATTGCCGGCACGATGCGAACCAATGAGGGGAAAATATTCTTTTTTGAAAAAGACGTTACCCGCAAATCGGTACGAGCGAGAGCTGCACTCGGATTGGGAAGAAGTTACCAGATTTCAAATCTCTTTCTTTCACTGACAGTGGAAGAAAGCTTGTTTCTTTCCATTAAAGGCAATGGTTTTCCTTCGCCTCTTCAACCATGGAAGTCAGACACACAGAAGAAGGATAAGATTATGCGAGTCGCGCAAAAGGTAGGGTTGACAGAGAATGTGTCTATAGCCGTGAAAGAATTATCTCACGGGCAGCAGCGTCAACTTGAATTAGGCATGGCTATTGCTAATAACCCGAAAGTCGTTTTACTTGATGAACCTGCTGCCGGACTTTCGGCGTTGGAAAGAAAAAACATGCTTGATTTGATAAAAAATCTTGAGCGAGAGGTAACCTTATTACTCGTCGAGCACGATATGGACATTGTTTTAGGAGTGGCAGAAAAAATTACTGTCATGCATCAAGGGAGTGTTATAGCTGAAGGAACTCCTGAAGAAATCCAGTCTGACCAGAGAGTGCAACAAGTGTATATAGGAGAAGTAGACATTGACCAACCCGTTACTGCAAGCTGACGATTTACACGCCTATTATGGAAGTAGTCATGTCGTTCAGGGGGTATCCTTTGAAACCGAGCACGAGTGTTTAGCAATCCTCGGGCGCAACGGCATGGGGAAAACGACTCTTTTACGGGCACTGCTTGCACTCTCGCCCCCCCGCCGTAAGGGAAAAATATTTTTCAAAGGACGGGATATATCTGTACTTGCTCCTTATCAAATCGCTCAAATGGGCGTTGGCTATGTACCTCAAGGGAGACGGCTTTTTCCTTCTCTCACTGTAGAGGAGCATTTACGAGTCTTTTACCAACCTCAAAAAAATGATGGATATTGGACTCCTGAAAAGGTGTTTGAGCTCTTTCCCGAGCTTCAGCAAAGACGAAAACAGAGTGGATCCCGCCTGAGTGGAGGAGAGCAGCAAATGTTGGCTATCAGCCGCGCGCTGGTTACGAATCCTCTTCTATTGGTAATGGACGAGCCGACAGAGGGGTTAGCGCCGGTTGCTGTGAACCGGGTTATCGAGACATGTATAAAGTTGAAAGAAACGGGTATTGCCTTGTTACTGGTCGAACAAAACCTGAAAACATCTGAAAGATTATCCGATAGAGTGTGTGTCATGGTGGCCGGGTCTTTTATTCATCAGGGACCAAGTCGAGAATTTTTTGCCGATACCAAGATACAAAGAGAATTATTGGGAGTGTAATTTTCCTTGTCATTTCGGGGAGGAAGGGGGGATCACATTGTCTGCCGAAACATGTAAAACCATTGTACTTATCGGAGCCCTGGATACAAAAGGTGAGGAATATGCTTTTGTTAAGGAACTCATAGAAAATCGAGGTCATAAAGTCCTTACCGTGAACTTCGGAGTACTCGGGAGTTCCACCCATATGAAACCGGATATCGAAGCAGAAGACATTGCACAAGCGGGTAACGAAACACTGCAATCTTTGCGATCGAAAAACGATCGTGGACATGCCATGGCGGTTATGAGTCGTGGAGCAGCTGTGCTTATTCGAAGGCTTTTTGATGACCGACAATTTGATGGAGTTTTGGGAATGGGAGGGACAGGGAGTACATCCGTGATTAGTGCCGCAATGCGAAACCTTCCTGTGGGGGTCCCCAAAGTTCTTGTTTCTACCATTGCTTGTGGTGACACAAAACCAATTGTGGGAACACGGGATATAGTGTTACTTCCATCTGTCGTTGATGTGGCCGGCCTCAATCGGATCAGTCTCCAGATTTTTTCTGAGGCGGCGGGAGCTATTGTAGGAATGGTTGAAACCAAGGTAGAACCTTCCAGTGATCAAAAACCGCTTATTACCGTGAGCATGTTCGGCAATACGACACCGTGTGTTGACCGCTGTCGGGAAATTTTGACCGGGAAGGGTTATGAGGTTTTGGTTTTCCATTGCACCGGTACAGGCGGAAAAACCATGGAAGACCTGGTAGAAGACAAACTCATTACAGCTGTATTGGATATTACCACCACGGAATGGGCTGACGAATTGTATGGCGGCGCTTTTGCCGCCGGTCGAAACAGGCTTGAGGCCCCCGGGAAAGTCGGCATCCCCCATATAATTGTTCCCGGGTGTGTTGATATGGTGACATACGGTCCCAGGGAGACGGTTCCAGAGAAATACAATGACAGGCATTTATATATTTGGAATGCTTTTGTTACCTGCATGCGGACAAATCCCGAGGAGAATAGGGAAATGGGCAGGATCTTCGCTGAAAAAGCGAACAACGCTCGAGGTCCTGTAGCTTTCCTGGTGCCTTTGAAAGGCTTTTCCATATTGGACAGCGAAGGCAATGAGTTTTGGTGGCCTGAAGCTGACAGGGCTTTTCTTGAAACAATCAAGGACAATGTGCGTGCTGATATTCCGGTGGAAGAAGTAGATTGTAATATTAATGACCCCAAATTTGCAGAACGAGCGGTTGACATGTTGCTGAAACTATTAGAAAGGAGGGACTGACATGGCTCTTAACAGAAATGAAATCTTGACTGGCTTACGTAAAAAAGTAGAGCAGGGAAAACCCATTATAGGGGCCGGGGCGGGAACGGGTATTTCTGCCAAATGTGAAGAACTCGGTGGAGTCGATCTCATCGTTATTTATAACTCGGGTCGTTTTCGTATGGCCGGGAGAGGCTCTTTGGCGGGTTTAATGCCCTATGGGGATGCAAACGCGATTGTGATGGAAATGGCTGGAGAAGTGCTCACCATAGTGCACGATGTTCCCGTGCTCGCCGGCGTATGCGGTACCGATCCTTTCAGGAAAATGGATGTATTTCTCAAGCAGGTAAAAGAAGCAGGATTTTCCGGGGTACAGAATTTTCCAACAGTAGGCTTGTTTGACGGTTTATTTCGGAAAAATTTGGAAGAAACCGGGATGGGTTATGCATTGGAAGTGGAAATGATTGCCCTGGCCCATGAAATTGACCTGTTCACATCACCCTATGCTTTTACCCCGGAGGAAGCTGCGCAGATGGCCGAAGCGGG
>PWXL01000256.1 GCA_003561145.1 Candidatus Atribacteria bacterium | reverse complement strand
TCTTATTCTTCCTTCCTTCATCCTCACCGGAATCCTGATCGCCTATCCCTTGGCTTACAACTTTTATCTCAGTTTTCACTCCTGGTACGGAAGCGCCCGCCGCCTCCCCCGCTTTGAAGGTCTTGATAACTATATATATGCTTTTAGTGATCCCCGTTTTTGGAATTCCATACGCGTAACCGTCATATTTACTATAATCGCCCTGGGTCTCCAGATATGTATCGGTTTTTTTATCGCCTTGTATATCAACCGGCAGTTCCGTGGGAAAAACCTGGTAAAAGCCATATTGGTATTTCCCTTCGCCGCCACCCCGGTGGCAATCGCTTTGGTATGGCGGTTCATGTATGACCCCACTCTTGGCGTGATCAATTATTTTATCAGGCTCCTGGGGCACGTACGGCCGGTGGAATGGTTGACCAATACCTCTTTGGTCATACCCTCCCTGGCATTTGTAGACATCTGGCAGTGGACCCCGCTGGTGGTCTTGATATGCCTGGGAGGCCTTGAAAGCCTTCCCCGGGAGCCCATAGAATCAGCTCAAATTGACGGAGCTACCAGGTGGCAGATATTCCGCTTCATTCTCCTTCCGCTCATGGCACCCACCATAATCGCCGCCGCTATGATACGCTCCTGGGACGCGATCAAAGTGTTCGATATCATTTACGTCATGACTGCCGGCGGGCCGGGATTCGCTTCAGAAAACCTCAATGTGTATATTTACAACACCGCTTTCTTCTACTTCAACATGGGGTATGCAAGTTCACTGATGGTTATCTTGTTTGCCATCGTTTTAGGGTTCAACCTCATCCTCTATAAATTTACCCGCAGGAGGGACCTGTGATTATGAAAGGTCTGAAAAGCGCACTCTTTTACGTGGGATTGATAATCATCATTTTCCCCACCATTTTCGTTTTCTACTGGATGGCATCCGGTGGATTCAAAACTCATCTCCAAATTATTTCTCATCCCCCGGTCTTTTTTTTCATACCCACCTTGCTAAATTACCTCGAAGTATTGACACAGCACAATTTTTTCTTTTTCATGTGGAACAGTTTCGTTGTGGCGTCCCTCTCCACCCTGATCGGCCTGATAGTTGGCATTCCCGCTTCGTACTCTATCTGCCGGTTTCGCATGCGTACCAGTATTTTTCTGCTCACCGTCTCCCGCATGGTGCCGTTTGTAAGCTATCTTATGCCCTGGTTTATAACCTTTCGGATGTGGGGCCTCATCGACACGTATACCGGTCTCACCGCTGCCCACCTCATCGTCAACATGCCGATCATCATTCTCTTGATGGCCACTTTTTTTGAGGATGTCCCTTATGAGCTGGAGGAAGCAGCCGAAATAGATGGCGCTTCGAAGTGGAACATATTCCGTTATGTCGCCCTGCCGCTTGCCCGTAATGGTGTCATTACCTCTGCTATACTCTCCTTTATCTTTTCATGGAACCAGTTCCTCTTTTCTCTGATTTTAGCCGGTCCACGCACTCAGCCTGTTCCAATCGCCGTATTTAATTTTTTAACCTATGAGCAAATCGCCTGGGGAGGTCTTTTAGCTGCTGCAACCATCATTACCCTCCCGGTACTGGTACTGACAATTTTCATACATCGCTACATTGTGCGTGGTCTCACTCTCGGAGCGCTGAAAGGATGAAAAGAAAAAACGTCTCTATTGGAGGCTTGATATGAAAATCCCGAACACCATGAAAGCTGGAGTTTTGCAGGATACACAGAGACTTGTCCTCATGGAAGTCCCCGTGACGAAACCCCGCAAAGGGGAGGTCCTGCTCAAAATCGGAGCCTGTGGAATATGTGGAAGTGATGTCCGCTATTTTTATGGAGAAAATGCGTGGTCTTTGCATACCTTGGGATTCAATGAGCCAACCCCGGCCACAGCCATACTCGGGCATGAAATCGCCGGTACCGTTGTTCAACGTGGAAAAGGCTCTTCAAAACGAAAAAGAGGTGACCGGGTTGGGGTGCTTGCTTTCAAATCATGCGGCATATGCGAGTTCTGCCTGCGCGGGTTGCCGAACCTGTGCGCTTTTCAATATCATATCGGACACGACGGGCGCTGGCAGGATGTTGATTTCGTTCCGGGAGGATACAGCGAGTATATGCCGGTATGGGAAGACAAAGTGTTCTCAATACCTGAGCAAATCACATTTCCCGAAGCAACCCAACTCGACGGTCTCGCTGTCGCCATCCATGCAATCAAGCGGTCGAATCTTACCCTGGGCGAAACACTGGTTGTTGTTGGGGGTGGAGCCATCGGACTTCTGGTCGCCCGGGTTGGCAGTATTCTCGGGGCCGGCTCTGTCATGATACTTGATACCAGGAAAAAACCGTTGGATGTCGCCCGGGAATTGGGAATCGAGGAGGCAAGAAATATCAATAAAGAGAGCATTTCTGTAGCAATAAGCGACTTCACCGCACAAAAAGGAGCCGATGTCATTATCGATACCGTCGGAACGAAGGATACGATAACCGAATCTCTTCGCTCTCTGAACCGCTTCGGCCGCCTGATCCTTGTTGCTACCAGTGAAGAGGAAATAACCCTGAAACCAACGGATTTCGCCGGTGAAAGAATTGTAACCACCTCAGCGAACAACCTCTATGAAAATTATCCCCAGGCGATCGAACTTTTGGCCTCAGGCAAAGTCCAGACAAACCCCCTGATCACCCATATATTTCCACTCGATGAGCTTGATGAAGCGTTTCGTTTGGTGTTGGACAAGGAGAAAAATGATGTGATCAAAGTCGTGCTTGTACCTTGAAAAACCGTGAGAAGTGGGGAATGCCCTTCGGGCAGTGAGTCGTGAATCGTAAGTCGTGAGTCGGATAAAGGCCAGGGGGCTGAAGGCCGTGAGATGTAGAAGTGAGTTTTCCAATACTCCCTTCACACGCCTTTCAGGTCCTCACGCCTTTGCACCCCTTCTACCCTTTTACCCTTATACCCGTCTACGCTCCTACGCATCCACGCATATACGCATCCACGCTCTTACGCACCTACGGCCCGTAATCCGCGCCACATCAGCGGATAAGTTTCCTGAAAATCCCCACCAACTCACGGATGGTTTCCTCACCATTGCCGTTTTCCCTCACTGCACGGGTCACACACCCCCGGGTATGAGCTTCGAGCACGATAACCGCCAAACGCGCCAAAGCCATGCGGGCGGCGCTCATCTGGTCGAGTACCTCCACGCAGTAGCGTTCTTCTTCCACCATGCGTTGGATCCCCCGTACCTGTCCTTCTACCCGGCGCAGGCCATCAAGAATTTTTTTCTTGTCTTTCTGGTAACTTCCCCGCCGCTCGATCCGGTAAACTTGTGCGTCATCGTTCACGGGTTGAGCACTCCTTTCATCCTGCAAC
>PWXL01000244.1 GCA_003561145.1 Candidatus Atribacteria bacterium | reverse complement strand
CCGGCCTTCCGACAATCATATGCAACCCTTTTGAAGTGTACCTGTGCTGTATCAGTGTCATACTCGATAAAGGAAGCGTGCGGGTTTCCATCCCTGGGCTGGCCGATACTTCCGGGGTTGATGAGATATCGCCGCTCGGGGTGAAATTCTATCATGCCTCCCTCCGGGAAAGGGAGGGTACGAACAATTCCATTCTCGTACTCGTAGACTTCGGCGACGTGGGTATGCCCAAAAAAACACAGTTGGAAGTCGAACCGCTCAAATACTCCGAGAGCGATACTGGCATGCGTGATATATTCCACCAGGGGTTCAGCAGGGCTTCCATGGACCCATAAAGCTCCGTGCCGGTTTTCCGTCTCCTGGGGAAGACCCTGTAAATAGCGGCTAGATGCAGGGGCCAGGTGTTCCCGTGTCCACTCCGCCGCCTCAGCTGCGGTAGGATTGAACCAGGTCAAGGGAAGTATATCGACACAGGCAGCATCATGATTCCCCATCATACAAAAGTCTGCCTTCTCAAGAACCCACTGCACACAGGTGTCCGGTTCTGCACCATAACCTACCGTGTCACCCAAAACCACTACTTTCTCAGCATCCGTAAGCAATGGGAAAATTACCCGCAAGGCATCGTAATTTCCATGTATGTCCGAGAGAACGGCGATATACATCGCTTTTCTCCTTTACGCCGCACATGCTTCACTTACTGCAGTGACCCTTTTATCCTCATTATACCAGATATAGCTGAACGTGCCCGTTCATCGAGCTTGAGATTTATATAAGCGATGGTCTCCTGCAGGTTGGGGATGAGCACATATTCCAGTGAGTTTACCCGGCGGCGGGTTCTCTGTATTTCTTCAGCTAACAGTTCGATGGTTTTTTCCGCTTCGGCAAGTTTCACCATCTTCACCAAAACCTTGGAAAAAGAGCGGAATGCTTCATCCATCTCCGCCGGAGTGCTGACCAGGCTGTAGGTAAATGGATCCCCTTCCAATCTGACTTCAAAATGAGGAATACGCACACCGGTAATATGACGGGTGGACACTTCGAGCACAATTTTCTGATGGGAAAGGAGAGTGGCCAGGTCTTTGTCCTGCTCGGAAAGCATGAGAGAAGCCTTATTTTGCGCTTCGAATGCTTTCACGATTTCTTTCTCGATCTCCTCACGCAATGTACGGTTCTCCCGTACCACCCGGACGAAGTTCTGGTTCATGGCTTCCAACTTGTCTTTGAGGAGCTTGTGTCCACGTGTGGCTATGGCCAGGCGTTTTTTTAGCTTCATCAGCTCCATCCGGTTGGGATTGACGTTGAGCTTCACTCGTTTTCCTCCTGATGTGGTGCTTGGGCTCCTACCTTCTCACCCTCTTCTTCATAATAGCGATCCAGATACTCATCCCTGATACGCTTGAGCTCTCCTCGAGGTATCATGCGAAGAAGCTCCCACCCTATCGCGAGGGTATCCTCTATATCCCGGTTTTCATATTCACCCTGGGAGACAAAACGTTCTTCGAACTGCTGGGAGAACTTCATGAAAATCTGGTCTTCTTCCGTCAATGACGCCTCACCAAGAATAGTAGCCAGTTCCGCAGCTTCTCTCCCCCGGGCATAGGCTGCAAAGAGCTGGCTTGCTACATCGGGATGGTCTTCACGGGTTCGGTCTTTTCCAATACCCTTGTCACGCAAACGTGAAAGTGAGGGTAAAACATCAATCGGCGGGTATATCCCTTTACGGGAGAGTTCACGAGAAACGATGATCTGGCCCTCCGTGATATATCCCGTAAGATCTGGTATGGGGTGGGTTTTGTCGTCCTCCGGCATGGTGAGTATAGGGATCTGGGTGATAGATCCTTCTCTTCCCCGGATTCGCCCTGCTCTTTCATACATTGAAGCTAAATCCGTATACAGGTAGCCCGGGTATCCCCGGCGTCCCGGAACTTCCCGCCGGGCGGCGGAAATCTCACGCAGAGCTTCACAGTAATTGGTCATGTCAATAAGCATAACCAGCACCTGCATATCAAGGTCAAAAGCCAGATACTCGGCGGCGGTGAGCGCGAGCTTGGGTGTAATGATACGCTCTACAGCAGGGTCATCAGCCAGATTAATAAAGAGGATAGAACGTTCAATAGCCCCGGTGTTGCGTAATTCCGAAATGAAGTAATTTGCTTCTTCAAAGGTAATACCCAATGCGGCAAACACCACGGCGAATTTCTCTTCCCGCTCCAACACCTTTGCCTGCCGGGCAATCTGGGCAGCCAACCGGGAATGGGGGAGTCCTGAACCGGAAAATATAGGAAGTTTCTGACCACGTACCAGTGTATTCAGCCCATCGATTGCCGAGACACCCGTTTGGATAAAGTCAGTGGGATAGTCCCGTGCTACCGGGTTTATGGGGTTACCATTGATGTTCAAGCGTGCTTCGGGAATAATTTCCGGTCCGTCATCTATGGGTACCCCTGAACCGCTGAAAACCCTTCCCAAAATATCCGATGAAACAGGGAGCTCCATGACCCGCCCCAAAAATTTTACCTTGGTCGACCCAATACCAATACCCTCGGTTCCCTCGAAAACCTGAACCAGGGCCTTCCCTTTACTGGTCATCAAAACCTGTCCCCGGCGGCGTTCTCCACCCGCCAATTCTATCTCTACTATTTCCATGTATTGAGCATCTTCAACCTGCTCGATGGTGAGCAAGGGTCCAGCGATCTCGGTAACTGTAGTGTATTCTTTAAACATTACTCTCTACCTCACCCCTGGTTTTTTCGCTGATTTGCTCCTGGATATCATCAAAAATCTTCTCCAGGTTATCCAGTTCCTCTTCTTGGATGTATTTCGCCCTACCTATTCGTTCCCGGGCCGCTATGGACAATACATCCCGCAGGGATAGTCCCTTTTCTAAACCCTTTTGCCCTTCCTCGTGATAGGTCAGAATGGCTTTGAGAATAAGATATTGCTTTTTCTGGGAAGAAAAGGTATCCATTTCATGGAAGGCACTTTGTTGTAAAAAGTCTTCCCGTATCATTCTCGCTACTTCCATAACGAAGCGCTCCCGAAATGAAAGTGATTCCATGCCCACCAGGCGAACGATTTCCTCCAGTTCCGATTCCTGCTGTAAAAGTCGAAGCGCTTCGGTACGGTTAGCGGATAAATCCGGAGCAACCGAATTTTTCCAGTACTCCTCCAGATTATTGATGTATAGTGAATAACTGATCAGCCAGTTTATGGCAGGGAAATGGCGTTTGTAGGCCAAGCGGTCCTCCAGCCCCCAGAAAACCTGAACCACCCGCAGGGTGTTTTGGGTCACAGGCTCTGACAAATCGCCTCCGGGCGGCGAAACCGCCCCGATAACACTCAAGGATCCCTGCCTGTCCTCGCTTCCCATGCACTCAACCCGGCCGGCCCGTTCGTAGAAACT
>PWXL01000011.1 GCA_003561145.1 Candidatus Atribacteria bacterium | reverse complement strand
GGTTTAAAACCGAGGTACCTGAGTATTGGAACGTACGGGAAAAGATTCTGCATATCCTTGAATTTTTGGGAAAACTCGACAGCGTATCCGGTATGAAACATTGGAATAAGGATGCCGAGGCAGCACGGCTTTTGTCCGGGGCTGTACGTAACGATCATGTATGAACTTTTTTTCATAAATTACGTGCTGAATTATGAATGATTCAAAAGGCTTCATACGTCGTTTCTCCTCCCGCCGGCAACCCCTGGACCACTCCTTCCTCCGTGATCGCTTGCGGTGTGCTAAAGGATATGACCGGATAGCAGGGTATTTCTCCTCTTCGCTCCTGGAAATTGCCGGTGAAGAACCGGAATCGGTCGCCGGTCCGATTCGTATGATCTGCAATTCACAACTTTCTCCAGACGATATCAAGACAGCTCGAACGGCACAGATAGCGGTAAGGAACGATTGGTGTTCCTTTGAGCCCGAGAGATTGTTAGATACTTCGGGTGGAGGATTGGTTCGCAACCGCTTTACACGTTTGTATACCTTACTAAAAAGCGGAAAGCTTGAAGTACGGGTGCTGCCGGACCATGCCTTTGGCCTGATTCACGGTAAAGCCGGTGTGATTACCCTGCGCGATGGTGCAAAGACCTGTTTCATAGGGAGTACGAATGAGTCAAAAGCCGCTTGGCGGATGAATTATGAGCTTGTATGGGAAGATACGAGCCGGGAAGCGGTAAAGTGGGTTATGGAAGAATTCGAGGCATTATGGGGATCACCCTATGCAGTACCGCTTGCAGATTTCGTTGTTGAAGATATCGGCCGCCTCTCAGAGCGGAGGTTGTTACCAAAGATCACGGACTGGATTGGAAGAAAAAAAGGGGCCGAACCCGCACCAGTGGTAATCGAGACACCGGTATACAGAAAAGAGGCTGGATTGTGGGAGCACCAGAAGTATTTTGTCAACCTCGTTTTCGATAATCATAGCGGTTCACTGCGGAAAGCCCGTTTTGTGCTCGCTGATGAGGTTGGTCTCGGGAAAACACTGCAACTTGCGATGTCGGCTCTTCTCATGGCGCTCACCGGAGACAAACCAATTTTGATCGTTTGCCCCAAAACGCTTTTGTGGCAGTGGCAGGGTGAAATGCGGGAACTTTTAGCCATGCCTTCGGCAGTATGGGATACAGCATGGTGGGTGGATGAAAAAGGAATCGAGCATCCGGTGAACGGACCGGATGGTATCCGTAAGTGCCCGAGACGGGTTGGCATTGTTTCATCAGGATTGATCACACAAAGATCAGAGGTTATAGAACATTTGCTGAGCCTCTCGTATGAATGTGTGATACTGGATGAGGCGCACAGGGCACGTAGGAAAAATTTGGGAGAGAACCGGGATCGAGAAAAGTCACACCCAAATAACCTTTTGTCATTTATGTACCGCATCGCCGAGCGGACGCGAAGCCTGCTCCTGGCCACAGCGACACCGGTGCAGCTTCGGCCCATCGAAGCCTGGGACCTCTTGGACATCCTCAGCCGCGGTGATGAAAGTGTGCTGGGAAACGCCTGGAGTCCCTGGCGTCGTACACCGGATTGTCTTGATGCGATTATGGGTAAGTGGGAATTTCCACAAACCATCAACGATCAATGGGAGTGGGTCCGTAATCCCCTGCCGCCGAAATCCGAACACAGGGATTTCGAGGTGCTCCGCAACAGCCTGGATATTCCTGATGTTCAAGCGGTGGTTCCCGGCAACTGCCTGGAACAGCTCAATGTAGCCGATCATGCCCGAATTGACCGCATGTTTTACCGTTTCATGCGTGAACACAATCCTTTTATCCGCCGTATCGTTCGGCGAACCCGTGCGCAGCTGGAAAACCAGCTTGATCCCGAGACCAAAGAACCACTCCTCCAGAAAGTGGAAGTGAAGTTACATGGTGAAGCAGAAAACGAGGCCATCCTTCTTCCGCCTTACATTCGGGAGGCGTATGAACTTGCTGAACAATTCTGCGGGGCGATCGGGAAAAGGATGAAAACAGCTGGATTTGTCAAGACTTTACTCCTTCGCCGCATGGGTAGTTCAGTATATGCCGGTTTGAGAACTGCTCAAAAATTGTTATCCGAATGGGAATTTCTAGAGGTGGACGAAGAGGAGGATGAGTTCATCGAGGGTGATGAAAATATATACGGGATTGTGCCTGTTTCACGTTCATTAACTCGAAATGAGCGGGCATTGTTGGAACGTTTTATTGCGGCCCTTGAAGCAAGTCAGGAACGTGACCCCAAGTATGCAGAGGTGCGCAAGTGGTTAATTGAGAGGGGCTGGCTCCGCGTGGGATGCATTATTTTCAGCCAGTACCGCGCATCGATCCAGTGGCTGGCCGAACAATTAACTGAAGAATTCCCGGAGGAAATGATCGCCATATATTCATCACCATCAACCTCTGGTATTATGCACAATGGACAATGGACAGCAAAATCGCGCGATGAACTCAAGCAGATGGTATCACGTTCCCAACTTCGGTTGTTGCTGGGTACGGATGCTGCTTCAGAGGGATTGAACCTGCAGAGATTGGCCCGCTTGATCAACCTCGACCTTCCCTGGAATCCCACCAGGCTTGAACAACGCAAAGGTCGGATACAGAGAATCGGCCAGGCTCATGACGTGGTGGAAATTTACAATATGCGTTACAAGGATTCGGTAGAAGATAGGGTACACCAGCTTCTATCCGATCGTTTGCAAAACATATACCAGCTTTTCGGACAGATTCCTGACGTTTTAGAAGATGCCTGGGTGGCCATGGCGCTGGGTGAAATAGAACGTGCCAGGAAAATTATCGATGCACTGCCCAAGAGCCATCCCTTTGAGGTGCGTTATACTCAAGTCGAGAGAATTGACTGGGAATCCTGCCGGGAAGTTCTCGATTCTTCGGAGAAAGAGCGAATTTTGTCGGAGGGGTGGCAGTCGAGGAGACATATTTGAACGATAAGGCAAAAAGCAGAGATTTACCCGCACCACATGTACACAGGAGGTGTGTACCTTGGAACGCATTGGTTGTGGGGTAATTGGAACGGGGATCTGGGGAGAAGCCCATGCGAAAATATTCGCTTCCCATCCCTATGCGCAGTTGGTAGCCGTATGTGACCTGGTGGAAGACAAAGCCAGGCAAGTAGCGGAAAATTACAGGGCACCATCATGGTATACTGATTATGAAGAATTATTGGCCCGTTCTGACATTCAAGCGGTAGGGATCGCTACACCCGATTTCGCTCACCGGGATCCTTTTATCGCCGCATGCAAAGCGGGAAAACATATTCTTTTGGAAAAACCGCTGGCCACCTCTCATGAGGATCTCGCGGCGATGCGCAAGGCCTTCGAGGAATCAGGGGTAGGGGTAATGGTGGACTTTCACGCCAGATGGAATCCTCCTCTCT
>PWXL01000109.1 GCA_003561145.1 Candidatus Atribacteria bacterium | reverse complement strand
TAGCCTTGAGCGTCCCACCGGCATCCTCGACCAAGTGCATAAGCTCCAAAGCCAGGGCGGTCCACAGGCTCTTTACTACCTCCTCAGGTTCAATTCTGTCCGGCCGGATTTCCACGATATCCGGGATATTGTCAAAGGTGTTGTGTATCACAGTGTGCATCTGCTCGGGTGAAAATCCAAGAAATCCGTCTTGAGAGGAGGATCCGTCTTGAGAGGAGGTGTTCCTCTGTATGATTTTCTCCAATTCACCCCTTACGTGAATGACCGTCTCCTCACTCAACCCTGTTTCTGCAGCCAGCTGCTCTGTAGATACCTCACGACCGGTGTTGTGAGCGGCATTCAAGCGTTCGACCAAATCGTTCAGACGGTTGAGTTGGATCTGATCCTCCGGTTTGAGCTCCACATCCTTCTTGAAACTCGCATCCAATGCGAAAAATTCATCCGGTCCGAGGATAACCTCGGCGGCCGCGATCATCGTCGCAGAACACCGTTCATCGGGTTCGGCAGGAAATTCTGCGATCTCTTGTAAACGTTCCCTCCCTAGCAGGTACCCTACCTCTGTCATGGCCGACAAGTGCAACTGCTTCTTGCGCTTCTCCCAAATCACTCGCGGTCCGCTCATAGGATCTTCCGGATCCAGAAGGGCCCTGATGTTCCCTCCTGCTTCGTCGATCTGTGCCTCTTCCAAGAGTTGGTCTGGGAAAAAATTGCTGACCTTCACCACTGAACGGCAAGCTTCCATATCTGCTCCACGATGGGAAATCACTGGAAACTCTCCCATTGAAAACAACGCGATCCACTCAACCGTATGTTGTGTCATCACCCCCCGTAACCCCACCTGATCGAAAATATATTGTGCCAGTCGGCGGGCGAAATATAAAAAATCATCTTGGTTTGCCCACTGAAGATAATAAATGCCCCCGTATGTCTGCAGACACTCTCCGTTAAAGTAGAACAGTGTGTACAAGCTGTTTTTCCCTTTGAGCCAAATATCTTCTACTGCCGGCGAATACAGAAGATATTCCTGTCCGTCATGGTAATCAAGAATCCGTAAAATGTGGGGACCTTCCTTATCCAAAACATAAAAACCGGTCATATACCAGGGGTGATCAACCGCCCATCGGAGATATTTCAAGGTTTCCCGGCTCAAAGCTTCTCGCAATATCTTTCTCACTGATGCAATCCTGGCTGGTTGAGAAAAGATCCTCGCCATTATTGTTTGGCTGATCACTACGTCAGCGAGCTCCTCCTGGCTTTCGAAAGGCAATTTTTCCAGGTTTGAAGCGTAGGGCTTCATCTCGGCCAACACTTTTTTATGCATCTTTTTGCCGGCAGCATAGGGAAAAACCTCCCCCTCCAACTCGGCAACAAGTAATGAAGAATGCTTCGAAACATCTGTAAGAGTCTTCATGCGTGAAAGAGACAACATGGGAATATACCCTCCCTGGGGAGTTGGTTATACAGAATATTTTTTTCACCATAAACCAATTGCAACATCCGGGATAAAAAACTGATACATAAGAACCCAAATTACCTTGTACCTTGGGGTGCCTGGCACAACATCCCTAAAAGTAGCGCTCTATCACTTTTTGCATAAAGGGCTGAAAATCAGGGAGGCGATTTTGGATAATGTCATATATTTCCCGCTTATCAACATCATCATAGAGGTGCACAACCCTATTGCGAAAGTGGACCATCGCCTGATACGTTTCTTTCATTTCCTGGGGTATGAGGTCATGTTTGGTAGCGAGTGTCACCAGGTCTGTATAGCTTTTCGGTAATCCCCATCCTTCCCGGGCAACAAGATGGGCACAGAGGTCAAGCATCGCCTCGATGAGCACCTGGAGCATCCGGGTAGCGGCATGTTCGTTAATGACCTCCCGGGAGAATTCTTCATAATCCATGTCCTGAAAATGCCGTAAATGCGTCAGCTCTTCCCGCATGAATTGAAGCTTTTGCCGGAGCTTGTCCTTATCGACCGCCAATAAATTCCTCCCGCAATCCATGATCGAAGTCCTGGTGTATTCTGGCCATGTCGACCACCCAATCCCCATAGAGTTTTATCACTCTTTCCACAAAGTCCGCCAAAAGCGTCCGGTCCCTGCAAAAGAGAAGAGTCCCTCCCTGGAGCACCTTCATGGTGAGAGAAAGGGGGACTTTGCGGAGATTCACCAGGTTGACGTCGTCGCTTCCCACAATACGGAAGCACTCAGACATGATCTCAACTTCTTCTTTCCACTGCAAGGTGCGCCCGGGCATGGGAAGAAGAGCGAAATCGATATCCGACAGAGGTGTGAAAAATGGAGTATGGTATGAACCAAAGAGAAAGAAGGCCAAAAGATCATCGCGGCTTTTGACCAGGTCAATGATCTCCTTTTTTTTCGACGGGGAAAAATCAATCTTTTGTAAGGCATGACTCAATCGAACCATAGAACACCTTAGCTGGTGGGAAGTTCCTCTGGATCTTCTTAGACGTCATCTTGATTGTACCACGCAGGAAAGGAAAATGGGTAATAATTGTGTTTTCAGTAAGCAATTGTGCAGTCCAAGGTACACCTCAGCGCTTTTAACACTCAACAAATTTTTGGCTTCTTTCGCCGGGTAAAGTGATAATTGCCGAGTAGCCCCGGGGAATTTCACCCCGAGGCCCTCATACAACCGGACATGAAACTCTCGCCTCATCCGGCTCGCATCATTCCGTTGGTAGACCTTACGGTCAGTCGCCTTTTGTTGTGTCCACTGGCTCCTCCCTTTCGGTTGGCTTAACGTACACAACCGGATGAGGGAACCCCAACGCTTGACTCCCATTACAGGAGCTTCCACATTCCTGGGGCTCCACCGCCCCGCTCCGGTGCATGGGTACTGTCCCCCTTGCAGTGTGTGCCGCTTGTGGGTTTCCCTTCACATCACGCAGAGAGGTTCCCACGTTCCCTACCGATGTCTGTGCCCCGTTCACGCATGGCTTATGCCGGTCACCTGATGAATAGGGAGCCAGGATATCCGGGAGACTTCCCGGGCCAGTTGAGCGAGCCCGGTTGTGATGGGTCTTTGTTTTTCGACACGTTTTCAGCAGTTCACTTGCGTTCGTCTCCATCGGCACCGGCCTTTTTGAATCGTTGTTCCGCCTTTCCTTTATTACTTCTTCATTCTGCATTCATACTTCAGAAATCATAATTTCCCTGGCCCCTTCCCCGGTTTCCTCCTTTACATTCATACTTCAGAAATCATACATCATAAATTAGATGGCCCTCATCATCGGTAGAGCATGGCTTAGGAATGTTCATTCAACTCCTTCGCCTTCGTGGCGCAACTGAATACTGAATACTGAATACTGACAGGCGGTTTAGGGTTGAGAGTATCTTCGTAGAATGATTTGCCCCCTACCTGTGCTGCTGTAGGGCCTGGAATACATACGTTCCATTGAAGTAGAATATTCTCTCACATATAAAAAT
>PWXL01000124.1 GCA_003561145.1 Candidatus Atribacteria bacterium | reverse complement strand
GTCCAGCTCGAGTACATGAAAGACGGCCTCCTGGTCGGCCTGGTGGGGCAAAAATACTGGGGTTGGGGATATGACACCATCCAGATGATGTTCGATTACGTTGTTCACGGAGCCGAATTCCCAGACTGGACCGACTCCGGAATGGATATCGTAACCATGAACAACGTGGATGCCATGATCGAGGCTTGGGAAACCTCCGATTTCACCAAGCCGCTTCCGCCGGCTTTCCCGGAAGAGTAAGAGGATGAATCGGCAAAGGGCCGGAGGATGTTGTCCGGCCCTTTGCCGTGTTGTCCTTCCACGCTCGGGAAAGGAGCTCTCAACGTGGAACCAGATAAACCCTTTTCGACTGAAGAAGACCCCGCTCGTTTTCAAAGTGAAGGAGCACTGACCCGCTTTGCCCGCAACCAGATTGCTACCCTGGCCCTTATTTTGCTTGCGATGGTTGTTGTTCTCAGTCTTTCCACGCGCACCTTTCTCACCGCTACCAATATTTTCAATGTCATGCGGGCTTTTTCCTGGATTGCCATAGCTTCCTTCGGCCAATCCATCGTCATTATCGGCGGCGGTATCGATCTCTCCGCCGGTTCCAACATGGCTTTTTCCGGTATCATCACCGCTATGCTCCTGGTGGAGGGTGTGAACGTTGCCCTTTCCATCGGAGCGGGGCTGGGTATCACTCTCCTTGTTGGCCTTGCGAACGGCCTGATGGTGAGCAAAACGAAACTTCCTCCTTTTATCGCAACGTTAGGCATGATGAGCATCGTACGGGGTTTTTGCTACGGTCTGACCCAGGGATGGCCGGTACGGGGTCTCCCCCGCTCATTTGTCGCGCTCGGCCAGACGGATCTTTCTTTTTTCATCTGGAGAGTTCCCTTGCCGGCTGTGATCATGGTGTGCTTCGCGGTATTGGTGTATATTCTTCTTGACAAAACGAAACTCGGGTACCACACGTACGCGGTAGGGGGTAATGAATACGCAGCAAGCCTCGCCGGAATTTTCACCGGCCGGGTAAAAAACGTTGCTTTTACCCTCTCGGGGCTTTTGGCAGGAGTGGGCGGGATTCTGATGACCGCAAGGTTAGGTGTAGCAGCCCCCACTGCCGCTTCAGGTTATGAGCTCGATATCATCGCCGCTGCGGTCATCGGGGGGATCAGCCTTACGGGGGGAGAGGGAAACGTGTGGGGCGCGCTCATCGGGGCGGCCATTATGCAGATTCTGCGTAATGCCCTGGTGCTTCTTGGCTTTCCGGCATACTGGCAACCGGCAGCCATCGGAGCGGTGATTATCGGGGCTGTGATGATCGATATGTACAGGAAGAAAAGCATATGAAACGGTTGTGGGTTGAGGGAGATAATGCATGAGTGATACAACGGTCACAACCGAAAAAAAAGAACCGATAATGGCCCTGCAGGGAGTGAGTAAATACTTCGGAGGCGTACATGCCTTAGAAGATGTGGACTTCGAGGGATACCCTGATGAAATTGTCACCCTGGTAGGAGACAACGGCGCGGGAAAGTCAACGCTCATCAAGATTTTAGCCGGCGTACACCAGCCAAGCCGGGGCAAAATACTCTTCAGGGGAAAACCGGTGGAGATCCCCTCTCCCAGGGCGGCCCAAGCGCTGGGTATCGAAACCGTTTACCAGGAGTTGGCGCTCATCGAAACCCGCGATGTGCCGGCCAACTTCTTTCTGGGAAGAGAGCCTACTCGGGGTACATCGAAAATCTTTGTCGACCGCAAAAAAATGGTGAATGATACGGTTCATACCCTGAAAGATCTGGGGATCGTATTACCTTCATTACGGACTCTCGTGCGCTACCTCTCCGGTGGACAGCGCCAGGCATTGGCAATCGGGCGGGTCATGCCATGGGGGGGCCAGGTAATCATCATGGACGAACCCACCGCTGCACTCGGAGTACGTGAGTCCCGCAAGGTGCTTGATCTCGTTCTTCAATTGAAGGAAAAGGGGTGCTCAGTTGTTGTCATCAGCCACAATATGCGCCATGTATTCAACGTGGCAGACCGTATCGTGGTGCTGCGGGGGGGAAGAAAAGTGGGTGACAGGATGAAATCCGAAACCACCCCTGATGAAATAGTGAAACTGATTGTCGGGGCCGAGATGTTATAGATTCAAGGGGTTGCGCTATGAACGAAAGTTGTGTACAAACAGGGTATACAGAAACCATGACAGGGGAAAACTCCCTGTCGAGTGTCACTATACACCATAGCATTAGGGAACAAGCCATGAGTAGTGCTGCGGGTTGCGTCATTCCTCTTTCACTGAAACATGGTTTGGTGCGGGTCTTTCTCCTGAGGGGTCACAGCTTCATTCTCGTTGATACCGGTTACCCCGGAAGAGGCCAGGAGGTTATATCCCGTCTTCGCCAAGCTGGGGTAAGCCCGGAGGAAATCTCCCTGATACTCATCACCCACGGCCACATTGACCACTGGGGAAACGCGCGGTTTCTCAAAGAAAAGCTCAGAGCCCCGCTTGCCATCCATTGGGAGGATGCCCAAGCGATGCGGGAAGGGAATAGCGGTTCCCTCACTCCTACCTGTTCGGCCGGCTTGTTGTATAAAGGTTTTATATGGCTGACCGGCCGCAAGCATGGAAATTTCCGCGGGGTAAAACCTGACCTGGAAGTGGACAAATCTTTTTCGCTGCGGCTGTTCGGGGTTGATGGAATGGTCATTCCAACCCCCGGGCATACACGAGGTTCTCTATCGGTGGTACTCCAATCGGGAGAAGCTGTTATCGGAGATCTCTTGATGGGGGGATGGCTGCGACCTCACCACCCCGGATGGCCGCTTTTCGCAGAAGATATCGGAGCTGCAAGAAAAAGCCTTGAGCTGCTGCTCGAAAAGGGAGTGCATACTCTGTATCCCTCACATGGGGGTACCTTTTCCGCCGTAGACTGCAGCCACCTTATCAACAGCACGGTACACAGCGGTACATAACACGCCCCTATCGAAAAGACACATCAGCCTCCATCATTGAATGCCGTTTCGTACATGGCTATGATATTCTGCGGCGGACATCCGGCTGAATGTTATGTACAGGAGCCACAAGATACCCCCCACCCCGTGCCAAATCGTCAATGCGGCGCTTGACCTCATCCCGTACTTCCTCCAACGTACCCCGGGGAAGAATGTATTGCGTGTCGATCCCTCCCCAAAAAGCGAGAGCAGTACCGTAACGTTTTTTAGATCCATGAGGGCCTCCACGAAATCCGGTGCCTCGATCATCTCTATCTAAATACGCAGACATTCACGCATGGGTAATAATCTCTCTATCATATGATATGCACAAAACAGTAAGCTACAGGGGGAACCGTTGAACAGTGGGGATGAGCCCGACTCAGAGTAAGAGAGAAAAACGAAAAAATCCGGCAAAAAATAACCACAGTTTCTAACAAGCCGTAACCTTTTTTCACCGGTTGTGAGAACTTCCGTTCTCGCT
>PWXL01000162.1 GCA_003561145.1 Candidatus Atribacteria bacterium | reverse complement strand
TTTGAAAAGCCGATCCCAGGATTTACCCGAATACTACCACGATGCCGCTCAATTTTACTGGTATAATGTTGATTCTTTCATCCAAAATAATGGTGATATGTCAGGGAAAATCTCACCAATTATTTTACCGCGATTTTATGTCCAGGATATTGATACAGTTGATGATTGGAGAAAAGCGGAAATAATGTTTGAAGTAGTTAAGAAATTTTCATTTGTTAAGATCTGGTAAGATAATGCAGAATTACCAGTAGCGAGTCATGGATACAGCGGAGTAAATTGGTGTATGAATGTAATAAGCTTAACAGGAGAGCTGAATGTGATTGGGTCTTGAAAAGCTTAGATCGCGGTGTGATTGACGGGGTCGCAGAAAAGGAAGACCAAATTCCGTCGGAACTCATTGACCAAACACACGGAGATTCCTTCCGGGGTCGGAGACCCAGACATGTTGTTCAATAGTCACAGAGGAGCTAGGGAGGCCCTGATCGTTCTCCCTTCAACGGGAAATAGTATTTTGGAGTTACCTGTCACAAACTTGAAAATTATGGATTATTACCTTCAACTTTCGCACATAACTATCATGAGTTTTTCACTCAACCACGAGGGTAAATGGTGTAAGAATTCAGATATTGACTTTTTCAGATGGGTCTCGGGAATGTGAAAAACGTCATGCATTATGTGAGAAAATAGTTCATATATCAAACACAAGGCTTCTGTAAAGGTGATATCGGGAAGCTCATCACAGCAGGCGTAGAACAATGCTCCCAGACTTCGCTGGTCCCGGCTACGCCGTACGGCTACCGCCAGCATGAGGTAACGCACAAAGACCACCGTGGCATGCGCTACTAAAGCATCGAGGGAGCGTACCTCGAATTCCCGGGCCAGGCGAAGGGAGGACTTTGTCACTTTGACCCGAGTTTGACAGTTAAGAGAGAAATTGAGTGCCTTAAACACCGCAAAGTAGCATAGTTGAGCGATCGAGTTTTTGAAAAGTCCAAAAGCGTAGTGCCACATATATGATATATGGTATTGATTATGAGTAATATACATAGCATTATATGAATGCTATGCACGCACCAAGAAGCGGAAAAACAAGGAAGGCACCGTGCGGGAATATCTCCAGGTGGTGGAGACCAAGCGGGTGTGAAGGCACAATCCGCCAAAAGGTTCTGTGCACCCTGGGACGGCTTGATCAACTCAAGAAGGGGCAACTGGACAGTTTCGCCGAGAGCCTTTCCCGCTTTACCGACAAGGTATCGATTCTGGAGGAAGCCAGCATCCATGCCCGTTGGTCCAAGGAGTAAAATCTCCCGGTGCTCTTCCGCCGGCTGTGGGAAGAGCTGGGAGTGGAGAAGTTTCTTCACCAGGCTCTCACACGTACTCACATCGAGTGTGCTGCCCAGGAGGCAGTGTTCGCCATGGTCCTCAACCGATTGTCAGATCCCATGAGCAAGCTCGCACTCAGCGAGTGGATCAGTAAGGAGGTCTACGATCCCCGTTTCCACTCCTTGGAGCTCCACCACTTCTACCGGGCTCTGGATATGCTGGCCGACCACACAAACGCACTGGAAGAAGACCTGTTCTTCGCCCACCGGGATCTCTTCAACCAGGAGCTGGATATCGTCTTGTACGACACCACTACCACCTCCTTTGAAGGATCAGCCGATACACTCAGACAGAGAGGGTTCTCCAGGGACAGCCGGCCGGACCGTCCCCAGGTGGTGGTGGGCGTGCTGGTGAGAAAAGACGGCATCCCCATCGCCCATGAAGTGTTCCCCGACAACACAGCCGATATCCGTACCTTCGAATATATTCTCAAGCGGGCCAATCGGCGCTTCCGCATCCGCCGGGTGATCATGGTGGCCGACCGGGCCATGGTCTCCCGGAAGACGCTCACCCTCATGACGAGACTCGGCTATGAGTATATCCTGGGAGTCAAGATGAGGAACACCACCTTGGTGCGTGATGAGGTGCTCTCCCGCCGGGGGAGGTACACCCCGGTCGATGAGACGCTGCAGGTAAAAAACGTAGAGATCAGAAACCAACGCTACATCGTCTGCCTCAATCCCCAGGAAGCTGAATATGACCGCCTCACCAGGGAAGGGATACTGGAAAGCCTCACCGCACAGCTTGCCCGCAGCCGGGGCAGCCTCATCGGCTATACCGGCTATCGCAGGTATCTCAAAGTAAACAAAGACGCGGTCGAAATTGATGAAGCCAAGGTGAAAAGCGAGGCGAGATACGACGGTAAATACGTCCTCATGACCAATACCGACTGTGATGCCGCACAAGCAGCTTTGGCCTACAAACAATTATGGAGAGTGGAAAATGTCTTCCGGGAACTCAAGTCCACCCTGGACCTGAGACCGGTGTACCACTGGACCGAAAAACGGATTCGCGGTCACATCGCGGTCTGCTTCCTTGCTCTTTACCTGGAGGCGGTGTTCATGGTGAAACTGAAAGAAATCGCTCCGGATACAAGCGTACAGCACGTGTTACGGGATATCAAGCGGGTAAAAGCGGTTGCCGTGGAAGTGGGAAACAGGAAGTTCATCACCCGCACCGACCTTCCGGGAGACGCCTACCTGGGATTCAAGGCCGTAGGCATGAGACCACCCAGTGAAGCGCTAGAGGTTTAGCTGTTCCACTACCAAAGATGTAGTGGCACGGCTGTTTTCTGATTCGCTTTTTGCTTGATGTAGAGGGATTTTTAATTTTCAATTGTCAAACTCGAGTGAGAAGTGATAAAATAATGCAACCAGTTCTTGAAACCAATGAATCATATCCATGCAGACAGGATCATCCTAAAGTGTATGTTGTCAACGGAGCAATCTATATTGCCGATTGTACTTGGCTATTGAATAAAAGAATCTTTAGAAGCAGAGAAACATTAGCTTATGTCATGCCAAGGGAGCGGTCAATTGATATTGATGATGAGATTGATTTATTACTCGTAGAATCCCTTATAAAATCAGGGATACTTTAAAAAGTTTTGACATACCCAGTCACTATCCTCACCAGGACAGAGCTTGAAATCATGAGGAACAGAAACCGTAAAGCTCTGGAAGGAAACCGGACCTTTACCGATTTCCGTCGCAAGGCACTGGCAAAATATGAACCCTGGATATCGCAGAATGTGCGTAATGACCTCTATGCAGATTTGTTTACCCATGGGTCGATCATACAATACCCACACGGAGTGGTGATGCAGCACGGTCAAATGCCTTATTACTGCAGAGGACAGAATAAGGACTATGGAAAATGCCAGTCGACTCTGCATAGAGCGATAACCGGGTTGGACAGAGAAAGCCAACAACACAACACAATTATTTTTCAGGTGAGACTGTTTGAGTTCGAAGCATTAATCAAGCAGATCAAACAGGTCAGAGAATGGCCATTCGGTTCAGTTTTTCCTGATGTCATCGCGCAGCATTATGGGTTAACTACCCCTCTCATCGATCTCACGAGCGATCTG
>PWXL01000092.1 GCA_003561145.1 Candidatus Atribacteria bacterium | reverse complement strand
GTGAGGAGAACCATACCGAAACCAAAAAAAACCGCGAGCACAATTCCCAGGGCAGTGTCTTGCTTGAGAAAAGTGTGGCGTGTGATCACAGTGACATAGAGCATTCCCACTCCGCCTGCGGCTATCGCCCCTGCAAGGAGGAAGGCAGGTTCGCGGCTTCCAATGATAAGAAAAGCAAGTACCAGTCCCGGTAGCGCCGCGTGTGATACGGCGTCTCCGAGAAGGCTCTGTTGGCGAAGGACCGCGAATGCACCAAGCGTTCCACTCACAAAGCCTAACACCAGTGATCCCAATGCCACCGTGCGCAAAGTATAATCGAAGAAAAGGTCGGAAAAAAAGGATGGCAGCATGGTTATCCCTCCGAAGAAGAAGAAGAAGGAGAAGGAGGAGAGGAGGAGGAAGAGGCGGCAGAAAGGAAGGCTATTCGGCCCCCGTAAGCACGGTGGAGGTTTTCTTCCGTAAATACCTGTTCCACGGGACCGGCCGTGATACGCCGTACATTGAGAAGCATCATCCAGTCAAAATACTGGGTGACCGTTTGCAGGTCGTGATGAACTACGATCACGGTTTTCCCCGCAGAACGCAATTCCCTTAAAAGATCAATAATGGCCCGTTCGGTAGTGGCGTCCACCCCGGCGAAGGGTTCATCCATGAGATAGAGGCTGGCATCCTGCACCAACGCGCGGGCTAAAAAGACCCGCTGTTGCTGGCCCCCGGAAAGCTGGCTGATCTGGCGGTCGGCGAAATCAGACATTCCCACCTTGTGCAAGGTTTCCAAGGCCAATTGCCGTTCGTTTCTCCCCGGCCTGCGTATCCATCCTACCTTACCGTACAGCCCCATCATCACCACATCCAGGGCATTGGTGGGAAAGTCCCAGTCAACGCTTCCTCTCTGGGGGACATAGGCGACAAGAGACCGTTGCTCATGATAGGGCTTTCCGTATACCAGTACCTGCCCTGCCGCGGCAGGTACCAATCCCAGTACAGCCTTGATGAGGGTGGATTTGCCCGCCCCATTTGGCCCCACAATCGCCAGGAGCACTCCTTCCGGGACAGAGAGATCAACATCCCACAAGACGGGCTTGTTGTGATATGCAACCGTGAGGTCCATTATTTCAAGTGCGTTGCCAGAAGTGTCCATAATGTAATAATAAAACCGGGAAAGAAAAGAAGCAAGGAGAGGGTTTATTCCCCCTCTTGCAGCAGGGCCCCCACGATGGTATCGATATTATGAGTGACCATACCGATGTATGTTCCTTCAAATGTGCCCGCGTCTCCCAGGGCGTCTGAGAAGAGCTCGCCACCGATGGATACCTCAAAACCCTGTGCTCGTACCGCTTCCCGGACTGCTTCTATGTTCCGTACCGGGACTGATGACTCGATGAAAACGGCCGGAATGTGTTTTTCGACAATAAAATCAGCTAATTCCCGTACATCACGGATACCAGCTTCTGCCTCCGTGCTGATTCCCTGCAGGCCCCGCACTTCAAAACCGTAGGCTTGTCCGAAATATCCAAAGGCATCATGCGCGGTGATCAAAACACGCTGATTTTCCGGAACCCTCTCGGCCTGATCGATAACGTACTGGTGAAGTTCAGAAAGTTGAGCAAGGTACGTCCCGGTATTTTCACGGTAGTAACCGGCATGATCACTGTCATGTTCAATTAAAGTATCGCGTACTTTTTCCACGGCTTTCATCCATAATTCCACATCAAACCAGATGTGGGGGTCGGGTTGACCGGGGTAATCTTCATCATCAAGGAGTAACTCCGGGCTGACCGCTTCTCCGACAGCAACCGTTGTGACACGTCCTTCCATGCGGGCCAAAACATCAGCCATACGGGCTTCCAGGTGAAGCCCATTGAAAAATACGAGGTCTGCCTGGGCAATTCGCCGTACGTCTCCTTCGCTTGCCCTGTAAAGGTGCGGGTCAACCCCCGGTCCCATGAGGGTGCTGGCTGATACACGTTCTCCACCAATATTTTCTACCGCATCTCCGATCATACCGGTTGTCGCTACCACATTGAGGGGAGGAATGTCTTGAGCGAACACTCCGTTTGTCAGCACGAAAATTACCATTACTGCAAGGAAGACACTCAACGAATGTCGGCTGATGATCATAATATCGCCTCCTGTAAGTAATCAGTTGGAGCGTTCAAGCGTTGGAGCGTAGAAGGCTCCTCTTGCCTTTCCGCTTTTTAACCCATTTCCCCCTTTTACAATTCCCCGGTATCTGGCTATCATTCCCATCAAATGAAATAATAGATAGAATCCTGTCGGAGCTTCTATATGGAATGGAAAGGTATGAATATAGGAGGATAGCTCCTGATTGTGCAATTAGTAATAGAAACAAAGGCGGGGGGGGAGACCCCTGCCTTTGTTTATCGCTCAATGCGAGTCCAACGGCTGAGAATGACCATTACTCCAAAAACAAGCGGGAAGAAGGCAATAGGGTAGAGATAGTTTGCGTTTTCCTTCCGTAACAGCCTGATACTGCGTTCACTGTCAGGAAGGTGCTCTTCCCTCCCGTCCTGCAGCGCGGACACAGTGTATTCTTCGGGAGGGAGATCTTCGGAAAGTTCGATCCTGTAGCTTTCGAAGGTGGGTTGATACCCTCTCTGCAGTAATTCTTCATCGTAAGGTATGATTTCATATCCCAAGTCCGGGCCTGGAATCTGTTTTACGAAATAGGGAGAACGATCTATTTGCTGTAATAATTCTTCACCCCGGGATAAGACCATGCGGATATCTTCTATGGGGTCGACATGAACCCATTTCCACCGTTCAACCCGGCCGGTGTTTTTCGGGTCTTCCAGCTTGTTATGGTACAGTTCGTTGTATTCAGCCTGATAATAGGGATTGAAATACAGTACATTACGCCCCGCCCCATGAATGATCCAACTGGGATCATCTGCGCTTTCCCTTCGTGTCCAGCGGTTACCGGGGATGATTTCATAGCCTATGCCTCCGGTACGGCGGGATTCAAAAACCACTACGTTTTTTTCACTTCCTTCGTAAATACGGCCATCTGGGCAGCGTAAACGGAGCTGGTAGCGGCCGACGGGAAGATTCAGAATGAACCCTTGCGCTGGTTCAGAGGCGTAAAAATCAACGAAATCAGGAGGAGATGGTTCCTGGGGGATTTCGATGTCCTTTTCTGTCTCTTCACCACTTTCCCTGCGTATCCGCATATCTTCCAAAAAGCGGTTGAACTCCTCCCGGTATATACGCATGGATTCATAGTAATCCCGTAATTTACTGTTAAATTCTTCGACCGCCCTTTGATACTCAGCGAACCGGCGTTCAGCTTCCTGGTCGGCATAGAGGGTGGCTTTGTCTGACCAGTATCCTTCGGGATAAAAGAGAGTGTACGTTTGCCTTTCAAGTTTTTGTATGACCTCTCCGCCCCGGAGAATTTCTACAGTACCGGCCAATTTCTCATCAAGAGTTCGGAAACCGGCCATATAGCGGCGGGTTAT